>JAIWAT010000016.1:0-14865 GCA_048634225.1 Anaerolineales bacterium
CAGACAGCCTGAGGTAATCGGACATTCTGTCCACCTGGTGTGACCCTTGTTTGTCGGTAGTGAAATGCTGGGTAAAATATAGTGATTTTGCTCCCTTGTCGGTGGAGATGCTCTTGCATTCGATACCAAGGTAGTAGTCAGGATGCAGTGAGTCAACTATCACATCCAGGTACTGATGGGTGAACCTGTGCTGCTTGAGCCGGAATGCTATTCCTTTTATCCCATTTTCTTTGAAATAGGTATTGAATGATCTTACAAGCTGCCGTTCGAATTCTGTCATGCATTGTACCGTGTTTAATGTATGTATAGGAAAGTATATACTTTCCTATGGGCTTAGAAAATGCGAACGAAGTGAGCATTTTCTTGAGAGAAGATTATCCTGGATATATTTCAGTGATCTGAACGTAAACGAATATGCACTTCTCACCCGGTGTAAACCTTGCACAATTAATTAAACATAAATATTAACATTGTTCTCTAAGAACTATAAATCCGGGAACATACAGCCATGTCACACAATACGCACCTGATCGCACAGTATGCTCAATTTGCTATGATACTGGAAGTATGCGCTACACCAAAACCCGGCAACGTGGACAGGGACCATAACTATCCTGATACCCATTTCGAGCATTTCCTTGCATCTGCTGTCAGTGTATATCCTGTACTGAAAAAAGCATCCGCTGATAATAAAGACATTGGGAAGTATATTCATGAAGCAGTGGTCGAAAGTGCAAAATGGCAAAGCGGAGGCAACACACACTTCGGGGCATTCATCCTGCTTATACCTCTGGTGATGGCAGCAGGCAAGCTCAGAACACAAATCGACGGGAGCCCGGATATATTTCCTGAACTTGAACAACGTGTAATGGAATTGGTAAAAGATTCATCAGCTGATGACTCGGTTGAACTGTACAGGGCATTTTCAAAAGCTGGTGTTCGAATAAATGACGTGGACGACCTGGACCTGACGGACCCGGCATCGATTGATGCAATCAGGGCAAGAGGGACTGCATTATACCAGCTAATGGAGATATCCTCTTCCTATGACATGATCGCAAGGGAATGGACCTCAGGATTCCAGCTTACATTCGAATGTGCAAACAGTATCCTTGAAAAGTACAGGTCTATGAGTATCAATGATGCGCTGGTCCGGACATTCCTGGAAATACTGGCAGGGAATCCTGACACTTTTATCCGGACCAAGTTCGACCTTGAACGGGCTAAGGAGGTATCCGGGAGGGCTCGCGATATTGTTGAACGCATCAATAGCTCTGGATTTGAGAACGCAAAGCCAGATATCGAGCAGTTTGATGAGCAGCTTCTTAGTGAAAGGGTAAATCCAGGTTCGACCGCAGATATAATAATTGCGGGTCTTTTTGTTGCACTGGTTGGGGGATTGAAGTTTTGAGCATTGAACTGGACAGTTACGGAATAATGGAAGGTATCAATGAGGTCATTATCACTACAAAGTCTATTGATGACCGGCCCAATGCTGCACCTATAGGACTGATCAGGCGCAATGGAAAGCTCACGGTCAGGGTTTATAACGAATCACATACCTGTACAAATATTAAAGATACCGGATTACTGGCTGTAAATCTAGTAGATGACCCGGTAGTGTTTGTTCAATCGGCTCTTGAAGACCTGGATAAGGAAAAGTTTGAGTTCATTGAAACTGGTACCGGTATCAATTTTCCAGTGCTCACCTCCTCTCACGGATGGGTGATATTTAAAGCTGGGATTAAAGAAGGGGACATTGCAACAATTGCTGAATTACAATTCATCACAGGTAACATCAGAAGTATGGGAATAAGGCCAATAAACAGGGGATTTAATGCAGTGATAGAGGCCGCTATCTATGCCACAAGATATAAAGTTTTCAATGATGAAACCTTTTTATCTAAGATAAAATCATATAAAGATGTAATAAATAAGTGTGGAGGCCGCAGTGAAAAAGAAGCATATAGATTAATAAATAAATTATTGTGAATTAATTATCGATATTCGTTCTTATAATTAATAATAAAAAAAATAAGCCAGAATAATTATGGAAACCTAATAATTTAATTATTAGAGATTACCGACAAAGCTTTATTAAATTAATTAAAAAACATACATGAAAATCTTTAACAAAAAAAAGGTATATAGATTAAAATAAAAAAGCGCAAGAGCAAAAACATGACAAACACAACCAACATATTGCAGGAAATTATAAGTGATTTGAAAAATCTTGGTGGCATTGAAGCATGCGCCATCGCCAGCCGTGATGGGCTTCTAATGAGTTCTGATATGCCTGATGGCATAATGGGCGAAACCTTTGCTGCCATGTCTGCGACTATGCTTGGAGCTGCTGAAACAGCTACTACAGAACTTGATAAAGGATTACCCGGCAGGATAATTGTTGAATCGAAAACCGGAAAACTGATCTGCATGGGAGCTGGTCCTAAAGCCTTACTTGTTGTCATGACAAACCCAGATGCGGGTCTTGGTCTTATTTTAGTTGAAGTTGAAAAAACAGCGGCCAAGATCAAGGAATTTATTTAGGAGTCAACAATGAAACAAGTAATTTCCGGCATTTCCGGTCTTGATGAGATTATAGGTGGAGGATTGATCCGCCCTTCTATAATCCTAATCGCAGGAGTGACAGGTACAGGAAAGACCACAAGTACTATGCAAAGTATTTTCAATGCTGCCAGGGAAGATGAGGTATGCTTGTATATAACGGCCATGTCAGAACCCATTGCCATGGTTAATAATTTCATGTCAAAGTTCAGTTTCTATAACATTTCATTAATGGGCAAAGGAAATGTCAAATATTTACCTTTAAATCACGTTCACATTAAGGAAGGTACATTTTCTATCATGAAAGAGATAGAGAGGAATATCGAGATCATTAAACCCGACCGCATAGTAATAGACCCTGTAAATGTGCTGACTACCTGGATGAATGATGTGGAAAAAAGGGAATTCTATTATGATCTTTTTCTCAAAATGAAAGAGTGGAACTCACTGGTACTTGTCACAGCCGAGTTATCTGAAGAAGAGATATGGAAGGACGAAATAAGTTACATAGTAGACGGTATCGTTTACCTGTCAAACGATAGGTCAAGGGATAAACGGGTACGATATATGGAAGTCCTTAAAATGAGGGGGCAGGAGTACCAGTCTGGCAGACATACTTACAATATTACCAGAGATGGGCTGGTAATCCATCCGTCCCTGCATCCGGGTGAGAGGACACAATTACAGTTCGAACGTATCAATACCGGAATAAAAGGATTGGATAAAATGACAGGTGGCGGTCTTATAAGGGGTACCAATATATTGCTAAGCGGTGGGAGCGGTACCGGAAAGACCCTCACAGGTCTGCAGTTTTTATTGGCAGGCACTTCAATAGGGGAACCCGGGGTATTTGTTTCCTATGAAGAGGACCCGAATTTGCTCAAGAACAATGCTAATAGTTTTGGGTGGGATCTTGAAAAACTGGAAGATGAGGGGTTACTAAGGGTATTGTACACATCTGCCCACAAACTGAATATAAATAAGAACGCTCTTGCCATCAAACGCGTAGTGGAAGAGATCGGTGCTGAACGGGTTGTAATTGACGGAATAAATAATTTCAGATATATCCTTAATGATAATGCAAAAGTTTTTGAACATGTAAATATCCTGGCAGCATATCTTGCATCAAAGAATATCACAACCATATTTACTAATGAAGTTTCAGAATTGATGGGTTCATCTACAATTTCAGGTGATGGAACATCCATTATTATGGATTCAATTATCCTTTTAAGATATGTGGAGATCGAGAGTGAGATAAAAAAAGCCATTTCTGTCCTGAAAATGAGGGGAAGTAATCATGATAAGGAAATACTGGAACTTGTGATTGATAAAAATGGGATCGAGGTCAAACTTCCCTTCACTGAATATTCAGGATTAATGTCAGGCAATCCTGTTAAAACCCCCTTACAAGCCTTTGAGGAAGCTTTCAGGAAATAATAAATGTTGAAAGATTATGACAATAAGTTATTCTTTTTTTGCTCAGGTAGCCCATCTGTATATTGAGATATTAATTAGTATGATAATATTAATGATGGGAGCCATAGCGTATTTTTACCAGAGTAAATTTAATTATAAAACTTATTACCAATTATTTATTATAGCTGCATTCCTTATCTTTTCAGTATTTTTACACTTATTTATATCAAATTACGTTTTAATACAATTGATTGAAATGATGGGGCTACTGGTTGCAATGATATTAAGCATCAAACTGTACCAAACAATGACGGAGTCTGATTAATGTATCATAATATTTTTTTTAATACTGTGATCATCCGGATAGTATCAGGTTGTGCGCTACTAATTTTATTTTATATATTTTTCAAGATCAGTGAACGGCTGGGTGAAGCCTTGCAAATGAAAAAATATTATCATCTGTTTACTCTTGGTTCTGTGTTCGTTCTAAGTTCATTGGTAGTCCAGTTATATATCTTGTTAAATTGCACCACCACAAACTTCCAGATACATCAGTTCATTGATCTGAGCTATCTGTTTTTAGCACTGGGAGTTACATTCAGTTTCATTGCAGTATTGAAATACTGGGGTTGGCTGTTAAAAGAAATAATCCACTAATATAATAACAATGAGGTGGAAGACATTAATACCAGTATCCGTAAAAAACTTACATTTGGATTTTTAATCATTCTATTGGCATCGTTCCTCATAGCTGGCGGAGTAGGTGTGTACCTGTTCAATGACGTTTTTACAGCCAACATCCAGGATGCTGTGGTGCATGACCTTGATGTTGCCGATCGGATATATGTTGACCAGATGACGCACGTAGAGGATATGGTATCCTACACGGTATGGTGTTCACGGATAATTGATCCATTGGTCAATGATGACCATGAGGCGCTCCGGCAGAATATGATAAATATCTATAATGAAAGGTTTTACGGTGAACTTGATATCTTAACTGTTGTTGATAAAAATGGTATTGTGGTGGCAAGGGCAAGAAATTCTTCATCATATGGGGATTCAAAGGCTGATAATGATCTGATCCGGCTTGCTTTGAATGGTGCAATAATATCCTCGACTGAAATATTAACACGTGAAGAATTGCTAAAAGAAAACAGGTCACTGGCAGACCAGGCATATATGGAGTTTACGCCCACTCCAAAGGCAAAACCAAGACCTGAGAACCATTCAACATCAGGTATGGCCATATTGGTCGCATCTCCTATCTATGACATGAATGGGAGTATTATCGGTGTACTGTATGGGGCTGACCTTATAAACCGCGATTACTATATCGTGGATGATATTAAAGACACTCTGTACAAGGATGAGACCTATAGCGGAAGAGATGTGGGTACTGTTACTATTTTCCAGGAGGATTTCAGGATATCCACTAATGTCTTCACCGATACAGGGGAGCGAGCAATCACTACAAGGGTTTCCCAGGAAGTGAACGAAGCTGTCCTTGAAAAAGGAGAAAACTGGAATGACAGGGCTTTTGTAGTCAATTCATGGTATGTAACAGCCTACAAACCTATCAAGAACATTAATGGGGACATCATAGGAATATTGTATGTAGGGATACTGGAACAGCCGTATATTGATGAAGGATACAGGATATTAATAATCTACTTTTTCTATTTATTCGCAGGTTTTGTGCTGTCCATTTTTGTTTCACGATACTATGCCGGTGCCATTATCAGCCCTATCAATAAGTTGATCAAAGGAACAGAATCCATAGCAAGGGGACAATTTGAAAAAATAGACGTGGGAACTAATGATGAAACTGCAAAACTTGCCAATGCATTTAATGAAATGGCTGTTGACCTTCAAAAGACGATGGGTGAATTAATATCAAAACGAAATGAAATTGAGACAATATTTAAGAGTATAAGTGATGTGGCCAGTGCCCTGGACAAGGATAATAGGATTATTTTTGCCAATAATCTGGCAAACAAAATTTTTGGTGATGATATCAATGGTAAATTTTGTTATCAAGTATTTGAAGGAAAAGATAAAATATGTGAGGACTGCCCAGGTATTGAATCAATGAAATCCGGTGAAGTCGTACGGGTTATCCATTCCAGAAAGGAAGATAACGGCAAGGAGTTCTTTTTTGAGATAAAGGCCTCACCGTTGAAGGATGAGAATGATAATGTCACCGGTACCATGGAAATACGAAGGGATGTTACTGAACAAAAGACACTTGAGAATCAGCTAAGGGAGTCCTACAAAAACCTGGAGAATGCATACAAGGAACTCCAGCAGATGGATAAGATAAAATCTGAATTGGTCGCAAACATTTCCCATGAACTCCGCACTCCGCTTACAGCTATCAGGGGATACACGGAATTGATGCTGGATGGTGCGCTTGGGAATATAACAGATATGCAGGAAAAGAGTCTGACCGTGGTATTGCGAAACATTGACAGATTGACTCGGCTAATAACGAACGTTTTGGACCTTTCAAAGTTTGAATCCATCAAGCATGAGATATCAAGTATAAAACTGGATAGTCTGATAGACGATGTAATTACAGATTTTGAAAAGACTGCTAAGGATAAGGATATCACAATCGTAAAGGACATTGAGGCAAATTTGATAGTGGATGGTGATGAGGACAGGTTGGTACAGGTGTTCTATAACCTGCTGGAAAATGCAATGAAATTCTCTGAAAAAGGTGGGAAAATATCGGTCAAGGCTTATCATGAAGATGCAGATCATATACATATAGAGGTTTTCGATACAGGTATTGGAATCGAGGAAGATGAACTTGATATGATCTTTGAAAGGTTCCATCAGATCGATTCCAGTTCTACAAGAAAGTTCGGCGGTACGGGTCTTGGTCTTGCCATTTGTAAAAAGATCATTGAATGGCATAACGGGACTATATGGGCACGAAGCATCCCAGGTGAGGGAAGTGTCTTCCATGTCCTGCTGCCCGTAAAACAACCTGACAGTAGTTCGTAAATATATAAATAATATGAATCAATTAAAAAGTTATAGGTGAGGATCAACTTGACAAAAAGGATAATGATAGTGGATGATGAACCTGATACGGTCGATTTGGTAAAACTTGTCCTGGAAACAGAAGGTTATGAGACTTGCGCAACATATAGTGGTTCGGAAGCTCTTGAAAAGATTAAGACCGAAAAACCGGATATGGTACTTCTTGATATAATGATGCCTGGGATGGATGGCTGGGCAGTACGCACGAAGCTTTTGGAGGACAAGGAGACAAAGGACATACCGATCGTCATGTTAACTGCCAAGGCCCAGCCCATTGATAAGATGATCGGGCTGCATGTGGTAGGGGTGGCCGATTATATTACAAAACCATTCGGACGCAGTGAACTTATTGACAGAGTAAGGACGCTGCTGGGAGAATAGTAGATATACTTGTCTGCTGTCGATATATTTATTAATCCTGGGATAGTGTTCTCAGGAATCTATCAGGTGGTTGAACAGGTATGGACAGACTGGCACTCATTGAACGGAATACTGAAGAGATCGTAACACAGGAAGAACTTGAACGGTTACTGGAGACCAAGGAATCTCCTACTGCCTATGTGGGATATGAACCCAGCGGCAAGATACACATGGGTCATGTCCTAACTGTAAATAAGTTGATAGACCTGCAGAACGCCGGATTTGAGGTGACGGTGCTGCTGGCAGATGTTCATGCGTATCTCAACGAAAAGGGGACCATGGAAGAGGTAAGGGAGATCGCTGATTTTAATAAGGAGTGTTTTATTGCACTGGGTCTTGAGGAAGGGAAGACCAAATTTGTTTATGGCTCTGATTACCAGCTTGAACCTGATTATATGTTACGTGTGTTAAAACTGGCCAGGAGTACTACCTTGAACCGGGCCAAGCGCAGTATGGACGAGGTGAGCCGCAGTGCTGACAAACCCATGGTGTCCCAGATGGTCTATCCCCTGATGCAGGCCGTGGACATTGCCATGCTGGGAGTGGACGTGGCTGTTGGCGGTATTGACCAACGTAAGATACATATGCTGGCCAGGGAAGGGCTGCCCGGGCTGGGGTATAAGGCGCCTATTTGTATACATACGCCTATCCTGCTGGGATTGGACGGTAAGAAAATGTCCTCGTCTGCAAATAATTTCATTTCCATGGATGATTCCGGGAAGGCGGTAAAGAAAAAGATCAATAAGGCGTTCTGCCCTGAAGGGGATATCGTGGATAACCCGGTGCTGGCGCTGTTTAAGTATCATATCATGCCCAGGTTCGAGGAGATCACTATACACCGGCCTGAGAAGTACGGTGGTGACCTGCATTACCCTGGATATGGGGAACTTGAGGCTGGATTTGCATCGAAAGAACTGCATCCGATGGACCTGAAGGCCGGTGCTGCGGATTACATGAACCAGATACTTGAGCCTGTGCGTGAGAAGATGTGACTTCTGTTTTTTGTATTTTTTTCAATATAATGTAAGGCACACGTTACCCTTTACGAGCGTGGGGTGCAAGGATTAGAGAAAGCCCATGACTTCTATAGTCATGGGAGATGTGTCAGGCGAGAATAACGATGTTGCTGATAACCCATAATAAACAATTATAAATATAATGATTACATACATAATGGTAATGAAATTCTATAACCGGCAACGCGAACTTGAGCTTCTGGACCTGCTTTATAGAAGTAGACCATCGTTGTTGGTATTAACTGGTAAAAGGAGGGTGGGGAAAACTGAATTGATAAAACAGTTCATGAAAGACAGGAAGTCGCTTTATTTCTTTGTTGACAGCAATAAAAGTATTGAGATTTTAATGACCGAGTTCAACCATCTATTAAAAGACGGTCTTGGACTGCCGGATTATGTTCAGGTGGATGAAACAGAAACGTTCCTTGATTTTTTAACCACTTATGAGGAAGATGTAGTGGTAGCCATCGATGAATTCCAGAGATTCTTGAAGATACACCCGTCTTTTATCACGCAGCTACAAAAATATTGGGACCTGAGATCAGACGATTGCCGGCTGTTCCTGATAATTTCAGGTTCATCGATAGGTATGATACGGAAAATATTCATTGAAGAAGGTGCCCCACTTTTTAAACGTGCAGACAATATCCTGACATTAAAACCATTCACCATCCGCGAGGTCTTTGGAATGCTTGAGGATATTGGCATAAAAGACACGACTGAAAAACTTGATCTGTATCTCCTTTTCGGGGGCACTGTCTATTATTACAGGTTGTTTGAGAAATATCGATGCACTGGTTTTGCAGATGCACTTGAAAAACTCATCTTTAATGAGTTTGCTCCACTTGGAAATGAAGTACGTGATATCCTGATAGAAGAATTTGGGAGGGAGCATGCCACCTACTATGAGATCATATCTGCTATCGCCCGGGGTCGATGTTCTTTAAGTGAGATATCAGATATGAGCCACGTGTCTGCAAATTCACTGGCACCGTACTTTTACGACCTCATTGATCTTCTGGGAATCGTTGAACACCGGATACCGGTCACAGACATCCCTAAAAAGAGCAGGCGTGGAAGATATTTCCTCAAGGACAACTTCTTCAGGTTCTATGGGTACTTCATTTATCCCATGCTGAGCCAGTACATGGCAGGAAACTATACGACATTTATGAAGAAGGTTTTGCAGGAGTGGAAAAGTTTTACCGGTTGGGCATTTGAAGATGTTTGCAGGGAATTACTTGTTGAGGAACTTATAGCCGAATATCCGAAAATCGGTCCATGGTGGGACCGAAAAGGGAATGAGATCGATGTTGTTGGAATCAATTATGAAGAAAATAAGTTATTGCTCATTGAGATCAAAAATATGGAACTTAGCGAAGATTCTGCAAGGAAGATACTCAAATCCACAGCTGACAAGGTAGGATATATCAAAGGAAGTTCCGAAATGCAGGTTAGTGTGGGGATTGCTGCCCGAAGAGTACAGGGCAGGAAAATGCTCGAAAGCGATGGTTTTCGTGTCTGGGAACTGGGTGATCTTCTGGATGAGAAAACAGTTCCTGGCAGTTAATCATTGAAGGTACCTGTCATTCCACACCAAGAAAATGCTTACTTCGTTTGCATTTTCCAAGCCTTCAGGAAAGTATGTACTTTCCTACACGTTAAAAAACATATTTATACTTAAGAAATATATTCAGCTTACATGTCCAAAGAACGGGAAAATATAAGGGAAGACCTTCAAAAATTGCAAGACCCCGAAAGGGCAAGTATTTTATCAAAATTTTTCAAGACAGGAAAAGGTGAATATGGCGAAGGTGATATATTTCTTGGAATCAAAGTTCCTGAATTGCGTAAGATTGCAAAAAAGCATTCTGGTATCTCATTGGATGATATCAGCCTGTTGATGAAAAATAATATCCATGAATATAGATTGACTTCTTTGTTCATTCTTGTTCTTAAGTACAACAAAGAGGATTCTAATGGGAAAAAAGAAATCGTTGATTTTTATGTGAGTAATATAAAATATGTAAACAATTGGGATCTTGTTGACAGCTCAGCACCATATATTCTGGGTCATTTTTTCATAGACAAAGACAAATCAATATTATACAGATTGGCAAGATCAGACAACCTGTGGGAGCGAAGAACAGCAATGCTCTCAACATTTACATTCATAAAAAACAACAAATTTGAAGATGCCATAAATATTTCAGAGATTCTTTTATTTGACAAACATGACCTGATCCACAAAGCAGTCGGTTGGATGTTAAGAGAAATTGGCAAGAGGGATTGCAAAACTGAAGAAGAGTTCCTGCAAAAACACTTCAAAGAAATGCCAAGGACTATGCTACGATATGCTATCGAGAAATTTGATAAAGATAAACGAAAATTCTATATGGGTAGATAGTCTGAAAATTCCCATTGAAAATTGACCCACCCTATATACTAAAATTCTCCTGTTTTATTGCAGGAGGTTTGGGGGGTGTTAATGGCATGAGCGTTTAGTCTGATTGGGATGGTCTAATTTTTAACTTATTTTGCGTCCATTCATTTTCCCATAGGAGATTGGGATTAGGACAATAAATATATATACTTAACACTCAAATACCACTTAGTGATTACACATGGTTAGTGAAACCAAAATCTCAAGTGGGTATTCAACCGTTATTCCAGCAGACATTAGAAAATCACTTGGCATCAACCCTGGTGATATTTTAGAATGGACTCTTGGAAATCATGAAATCAAAGTAAAGCCGCGCAAAAAAGTGGAATTTAAGGACATTGTGGGTTTGATCGAGGAAGGCGGTGATGCATTATCTGCAAAAAAGAATATCCAGCGCGGTGTATAAGTGATCTTTTTAGATTCGTCTTACTATATTGCCATAGTGGATAAGAGAGACCAGTGGCATCAAAAAGCCCTCGAACTATCCAACTATTTTGAGAACAAAGACATCGTTGTGTCGAGTTTTATTATTTCGGAAGTCCTAACTGAGATTGGCAATCGAAGTGGCGGAAAAGTTGCCTACAATTTGTATAATTATTTTGAGGATTCATGCAGGATCGTCCACATTGACAAAGATCTGCTTATCGAGAGTGTGGATGTTTTCCTTAAGTACGATGGAACACTCTCTCTTGCAGATGCCAGTTCGATCGTTATTATGAATAATATGAAGATTAGCGAGATTGTGTCATTTGATTCTGATTTTGACAAAGTGGATAATCTAAATCGAATCCACACGCTGGATTCTTAATTTAGGTCTTACTTTGCGGTGTGGGTGAATTGCAGTAATGGCGGTTCCTGATGGCTGTTGTCCATTGAGCCACAGTTCATATAAGATATAGCCGCTTTCACCCCGCAGCTTGGCTTGTGGACAAGTTCCATGATATGCTATTCTTTGACCTTGGGGTAGTCGTGATCGCAAACTAGGTGGTGATACTGCTATTGATGAGTATTGTCTTTTTTTGAGTTGTCATCTGAATGTTCAGGTTCGAATAACCTTTCTCATTATTATTATAAAGTTTTATAAGGTCGTATATCATCCAGTGTTGTAATATTTTGGAAACGGGAAGAGATCAAAGTGAAAGACTTCTTTATCAGCTACAACAGTGCGGACAAAACCTGGGCTGAGTGGACCGCCTGGACGCTGGAGGAAGCAGGATACACCACCATATTGCAAGCCTGGGATTTCAGGCCAGGTTCTAACTTTGTGCTGGAAATGCAGCGAGCTGCTAGCGAAGCAGAGCGAACCATTGCCATCCTGTCCCCGGACTATCTTAACGCAGACTATACTCATCCAGAATGGGCTGCTGCCTTAGTCCAGGACCCTACAGGAGAAAAGGGTAAATTGCTACACGTTCGTGTCCAAAAATGTGATCTTAAAGGTCTCTTTACTCCAATTATCTATATTGACCTTGTAGACCTCAACGAAACTGCAGCCAAAGAGGGTCTGCTGGAAGGGATCAGTCGAGGAAGGAATAAGCCTTCGACCGAACCGCGTTTCCCTGGAGATGCCAGGCGTTCTGTTACCGAGCAACCCCGTTTTCCTGGTGCTCTCCCTTCGACCTGGAATGTGCCCCATAACCGCAACCCAAATTTTACCGGTCGGGAGGAGCACCTGGCCAGCCTGAAGACGGCCTTGAGTTCAGGCAAGCCCGCCGCATTAACACAGGCCATTCATGGACTGGGTGGTGTTGGCAAGACCCAGCTTGCCCTTGAATATGCCTACCGCAACGTAGCAGAATATGATGTCGTATGGTGGGTCCGTTCAGAAGAGCCTGCGACCCTGGCTGCCGATTATGCCAGCCTTGCTAAAGCACTGGATATGCCAGAGAAAGAAGCTGCGGATCAACTGCTCATCATTAAAGCGGTAAAGCAATGGCTTGAGCAAAATTCGAAATGGCTGCTTGTTTTCGATAACGCAAAAGATCGGGCAGATGTTCATGATTATATTCCACAGGGGAAGAAAGGTCATGTACTTATCACGTCCCGAAACGCCAATTGGCGGGGCACTGCTACTCTTCTGGATGTGAAGGTTTTGAAACGCCCAGAATCAGTAGATCTCCTACTGAAGCGGACCGGATATACAGACAGAGAAGCCGCTGATGCCCTAGCAGATGCGTTAGGTGACCTGCCTCTTGCCCTGGAGCAGGCAGGGGCTTACATGGATGCAACGAGAAGATCGCTTTCTGATTACCTGAAAATGTTCACTGATCGTAAAAATGAGCTGTGGGACCGTGCAGGACCTCCCTTAGATTACCCGGATACGGTAGCCACTACATGGAACATTGCTTTTGATGAAGTAATGCAATTATCGTCCTCAGGTGCAGATCTATTGAACCTGTGTGCTTTTCTGGCACCGGACGATATTCCTGTTGAACTGTTGAATTCAGGGGTGCAATACCTGCCCGAATCCCTGGCTGCTGTGGCAGGCGACCCCCTGGCATTTGATGATGCTGTGGATCCTTTGCGCCGCTATTCCCTTGTTGAGATCACTGCAGAATCAATTTCAGTTCACAGGTTAGTGCAGGCAGTTACCCGCTACCGGCTGGATGGGGATGAAAGGAAAATATGGGCCGAAGCAGCCGTACGTATCGTTGATGAGGCATTTCCATTTGAAAGTGGCGATGTCGGGACCTGGCCTGTGTGTTCACGTTTACTGCCCCATGCTCTGGCGGCAGCAGAGCATGCTGAAGCTCTTGATGTGGCTTCGGATTCAACAGCAAGGCTATTGAATCAGATGGGGTTATATCTGAAAGGACGTGCTCAATTTGCCGAAGCGAAAGAAATGCATGAACGAGCGCTGGCCATCGATGAAGCTGCCTACGGCCCCGACCATCCTGATGTTGCGATCGATGTCAATAACCTCGGTCTAGTCCTGGAAGACCTTGGGGATATGGAAGAAGCAAAGAAAATGTTTGAGCGTGCGCTGGTCATCGATGAAGCTGCCTACGGTCCCGACCATCCTCAAGTGGCAATCTATGTCAATAACCTCGGTCTCATCCTGAAAGATCTTGGGGATCTGGAAGGTGCAAAGAAAATGCATGAGCGTGCGCTGACCATTGGCGAAACAGCCTACGGTCCCGACCATCCTCAAGTGGCAATCTATGTCAATAATTTAGGTCTAGTCCTGGAAGACCTTGGGGATATGGAAGGAGCAAAGAAAATGTTTGAGCGTGCGCTGGCCATCGATGAAGCTGCCTACGGCCCCGACCATCCTGATGTGGCGATCGATATCAATAACCTCGGTGATGTTCTGCAAGATCTTGAGGATTGGGAGACTGCAAAGAAAATGTATGAGCGTGCGCTGGCCATCAGTGAAGCTGCCTACGGTCCCGACCATCCTTATGTGGCAGCAATTGTCAATAACCTCGGTAGTGTCCTGCAAGATCATGGGGATTTGGAAGCTGCAAAGAGAATGTTTGAGCATGCGTTGGCCATCAGTGAAGCTGCCTACAGTCCCGACCATCCTACTGTAGCATTAATTGTCAATAACCTCGGTAGTGTCCTGCAAGATTATGGGGATCTGGAAGGGGCAAAGAAAATGTTTGAGCGTGCGCTGGCCATCGGTGAAGCTGCCTACGGCCCCGACCATCCTCAAGTAGCAATCTATGTTAATAACCTCAGTGATTCCCTGCAAGCACTTGGGGATATGGAAGGAGCAAAGAAAATGTATGAGCGGGCGCTGGCCATCGATGAAGCTACCTACGGCCCCGACCATCCTACTGTGGCGATCGATGTCAATAACCTCGGTGGTGTCCTGCAAGCACTTGGGGATTTGGAAGGTGCAAAGAAAATGCATGAACGGGCGCTGGCCATTGATGAAGCTACCTATGGCCCCGACCATCCTGATGTGGCGATCGATGTCAATAACCTCGGGCTCGTCCTGCAAGCACT
>JAIWAT010000017.1:0-14730 GCA_048634225.1 Anaerolineales bacterium
TAACCCCGGATGAACTTTCTGTTATTATCAAGGAAAATAATATCAAATGTCCTGACTGCGGTGGCGAACTGGGCGGCGTGTACGAGTTCAACCTCATGTTCAGCACGTCCATCGGTCCAGGTTCAAAACGTATTGGATACCTGCGTCCCGAAACCGCACAGGGCATGTTCGTGGATTTCCCACGGCTGCTGCGCTTCTACAGGGAAAAACTGCCCTTTGGCGTCACCCAGATAGGAAAAGCATACCGCAACGAGATATCACCGCGCCAGGGTGTCATCAGGCTGCGGGAGTTCACCCAGGCAGAGGCCGAGATTTTCGTAGACCCCAGGGACAAGAGCCATCCCCGCTTCGACAGCATCCGGGATTATGCGCTGATCCTGTATTCAGACCCGGCCCAGTCTTCAGGCCAGGACCAGATCGAGATGAGCCTGGGCGAGGCCGTGGAGCAGGGTATCATCGCTCACCAGTTCCTGGCGTATGCACTTGCAATGACCCACCAGTTCCTGGTGCGGGTAGGTGTATCTCCTGAACGGATGCGTTTCAGGCAGCACATGAAGGATGAGATGGCTCATTATGCAATAGACTGCTGGGATGCCGAGATACTGTCGGACAGGTTCGGCTGGGTGGAGATCGTGGGTATTGCCGACCGTACCGACTATGACCTAAACGCCCACAGCAGGGTAAGCAAGACCGACCTGTCAGTGTATGTGGAATATGATGAACCCAGGGTTGTGGAAAAAGTGGTGGTCAAACCAGATATGGGTAAGATAGGACCTACATTCAAGGGCAAGGCAAAGGCTGTGATGGATGCATTGAAGTCAATGGAAGCCGAAAACGAGTCAGATGAAACAAGCAATAAGATGATAAGTATCCAGGTTGACGGGGAACAGGTGGACATACCTCCTGATATGTACGAGATACAGCAGGTGAGCGAGACCATACACGGTGAGAATATCGTACCCCATGTTATTGAACCGTCATTCGGTATCGACAGGATAATCTATGCGGTGCTGGAACATGCCTTCAGGGAAGAGGATGTGCAGGGCGAAGACGAGGGCAGGATCGTACTGGGACTGAAGAGCGAAGTAGCGCCGGTACAGGCTGCCGTGCTGCCGCTATTGACCCGTGAAGAACTGATAGGGCCGGCTAAGGAGATTGAATCGGCACTCAAGCACAAAGGCGTGATGGCGGCCTATGATGATTCGGGCACCATTGGCAGGCGTTACCGCAGGAACGATGAGATCGGCACGCCGTATTCCATCACAGTGGATTACGATACGCTGGAGGATGGTACTGTCACCATCCGGGAACGGGATTCCATGAAGCAGGTCCGCTCCACCGCAGATACCATCGCAGATACCATACACGGCCTGATACACGGCAATACCAGATTCGAGGATGCCGGCACCCCAATTGTATAATAATTGTATAATATTACATAGTTATGTCTGTCATTCTCTCAAAAGAGCTGCTCCGTAAATCCATTCACTTAGCAGGGATGCTCATCCTGGTGATATACTATTTCACTGACCGTTTTACTGTCCTGTTCTGGCTCAGCCCGCTTGTGATTGTGGCACTGCAGTTAGAATGGATGAGACTGCACGGATCTTTCAGGTATCCGGCAGTCCTCCTGCGCCCATCTGAGGAGCACAAGGTGGCAGGGCATGTCTATTCAATCACTGCGGCCATTATTGTTATTGCACTGTTCCCGAAGACCATTGCCATAACTGCGCTGACCATGGCAGTCCTGGGTGATTTTTCTTCGGGTATTGCTGGTGCCATGTGGGGTAAAAAAGCCGATGTGAGGCAGATGCGCCTGCCAATAAAACCTGTACCAATTATGCTGGTAATGCTGCTGGTAAGTTTTTCCACCGGTTACCTTGCAGCCCATGCGCCCGGACTGGCACCGCTGCCAGCTTATTCAGTGGCGCTGGGCGCCCTGGGTGCGACACTGGCCGACGGCGTACCCTGGCAGATACGCGGGCGCATGCTGGACGATAACCTTACTATACCACTGGTATCTGCGGTATTGATGTTCTTGCTACGTTTTTAGTACCTTACGAGATATTTTCGTGCTTTTTTGGCACGAAATTTTCGCCGCCTTTTGGTTCCGGCTCGTCCGGGCCATAAATTATTTAAACTATACCACATAGAATATATCCTATGCGGTATATAATCGAAAGCATCTATCCAGTACAAGAGCGAAGGTCTTTTACTGACAGGGAAGCTGAACTTGCCATGCTTGCCAGAAATAGAGAGAAAATCGTAGACGGCTCTGGTAAAAACATATGCTTTTTAGGTCTTCGCAGAATTGGTAAAAGTTTGATACTCAAGGAATACATTTCAAGGGAGAAAGATAAACATATCCTTCCGGTTTACATAGACCTTGAGCGCCTGGACACCACACCTGAATTTTTTGCAGTCCAGTATGTGGGCCAGATTTTGCGCTGGTTCCTGGACGACGTAGATATAGTCCCTTATCTTGATATTAATGGTCTTGTTAAAAAAGTAGCAGACACTAACAGCAATACGGCTGTAGAAACGGTTCATTCGATATTCGATGAACTCAATAAAGCAAAACCAAATCAGCGCTTGTTACTGGAACTTGCATTTATTTTTCCTGAAAGGTTTGCGAATGAACAGGATATTCATATCATACTTATGCTGGATGAGTTCCAGCGAATACATGAGATTGATAATTTTCCGCAAATACATGACATAATTGGTCTGCTGCGTTCCATAATCCAGACCCAGTCAAGAACTCATTATGTAGTCGCCGGTTCTGCGATAAGGATGCTTGAAAAGGTGTTCGGGGAAGCAGACTCCCCGTTTTTTGCCCAGTTCAGAGTGGAAAGAGTGGCATATTTTGAGAAAAAAGCAACTTTTGATCTGGCGCAAAAGATAACAGGCATTAGCGATTCAAAGGTCCTGGGGAAGATACATGACCTGACATTCGGGCACCCGTATTACATTTATTCAATTTGCGAGCGCTTGAATGAACTTGGTGAGATGAATGTAAACGGGGCCAGAAAAGCCTTTGTACTTGAAGCGTTACTTAAAAATGGCAGCATAAATCTTATGTGCAGGTATTTTTTCGAGAACAGTATGTCCAGGGTTCGTGGGGATGCGCTTATGAGGACAATACTTCACCAACTGGCAAAAGAAGATGGAATAAGGCTTACGGATATCGCACAGTCTATCAAACGCAAAGACGGGGTCACAAGGAACATGCTTGAACGCCTGATAGATATTGACCTGATTGTGAAGGAGGATAAACGCTATTATTTCCGGGACCCGGTCTTACGATACTGGATAATGAATGTTTACGAAGGTGTTGAGTTTGATACCATGCCCGGTAAAAGGGTCATAGAAGATATGGTGCGTGACATTGAAGAGAAGTTTGAAAAAGCATCTACTGAACTCGGTATTGCAAAAGAATATGAACTGAAGTATGCTCTTGAGAAGTCTCTTGGATTTCATCTTGACAAATATTTAAAAGATGGTATCGAGTTCGACCTGGTAGGTGTAAATGACGATATTGTGCATATCTTCGAGATCAAATGGCGCGCTAAAGAAACAGGTTACAGGGAAATCGAAAAATTCATGGCAAAGACCACAGCATCAGAATTTGCCAAACATCCCAGGAAACTTATATTGATAAGCAGGCGCGGGTTTACCAGGCAGGCCGCAGAGTATGCCAAAAATCAAAACATAATATTAATTACACAAAATGAAATTCCAATGATCAAGGAACTTATCGGGTAAAACGGGTTGGAAACTATGCCACATAGAATATATTCTACCTGGTATAATTCGTGTTAAAATTTTGTAATAGCCAAATAGTGTTCTCCACCCCCAGTGCCACGCCTTCCACCTCGATACCGCCCTTGCCCTTGGCACCGTCCCCCACGATGTACAATCCTTTGATAGGCGTGGTATTGCCCGGGTCTGACTTGACTTTCAAAGATATAGTGAAAAACATTATCCTGCAACCCAATTAATGTATGGCCTGCCGAAACATAATCCCTCTTGCCATTGTTTTTCCTAATTATCCATAAATTTCCCCAAATCCAGCAAAGAGAATAATCTGGCTTGTTTTGCATCCATCTCTTCAACCACCACCTCAACTTTCCCACCCGACTTCTCCTTCACAAGAGCAACATGTATCCCCTCCAACTCCTCTACAAGCCGTCTGAGACTCAATCGAAGATGTTTGCATTTCCATGCCATATACCTGTAGAAAATCATCCCTATAATGCACAGGAAAATGTGTGCCCTGATGTTGAAATCCGTATGGTGATTGATCGGTCCAACTGGAACAAGAAGTACATCATTTAGCAGCTTGAAATCATCCTCGACAAGATACTTCTGGTTGTAGGTCTTTGCTATCTTTTCGGAATGCCAGCCAGCCTTGTCAGTAAAGACAATAGTCTTTCCAAAACCTGCGTAGCATAGCTCTTCCACTTCTTTCTTAATCCGTATCTTCAAACTCGGCTTTTTCTTGCCTTGTGTTATCTCACCAACACTATAGCTAATTATTGGGTAGTGTATTACTTTATGTCTGATAATGTGGTTTTAACAAATTTGCCCAATTCAAAGGAGTATTTTAAATATCTTCTTTCATTGATGGAGTCGTTTTATTTTTATCCTGCTTCATGAAGTTCCTATATACTTGGAACAGCTCATACATCATATCGACTCGATCGATCTTCTTTGCAAAAGATTTCGTTTTCCTCACCAAAATGCTTTGAGAACCTCTTGCAATCCCATTCATATTCTCAATCTGTGAGGTCTGGATATCATTAAGAGTACCTTCGCCCACAATCCATTGGCGATTTACTTTGACCAATTTGCCACCACTTTTTATTTTGATCAATTGTCCGTAATGATAGCATGCATGATCATATATTTTCTCCAATCCTTTGGAATACTGATCATTCCCATCACTATAGAATTCAATTGGATTGGATGGGGTTGGCAACTCCATTCAATTCATTACACGCTTCAGAAAAGTTTCACATGTATTCTGAGTTCATTTTCCTACTGCAAAATCCACTATGAACTTTGTATCTCGTTTGATTCCTGCGTAAATCCATGCATCGCCCTCGAAATTTGTGTTTTTTGTTCCTCCGTCCACATTTTTTTTTAACGAAAGTCCACATTTCATCAAGTTCAACCGCCCCTACCTTGGCTTTACCTGCCATCAACGCATTGAACTCAGCTGCATGAAGTATTATGTCGCCTATAACTCTTGAGATCGTTACAAGAGTTAAACCAGTCACGCGAGATATAACTCGATTCCCCATCTTTTCGACTAGAAGTTTGCCAATTAATGTTAGCTGTTCTTCTGAAATATGTCGGCGGTACATAGGGGTGTTGGAAGTCTCAACAAAGAATGTTTTGCAATGCATACATTGGAATCGTTGATGACCTGCAGAATTCTTGCCCTGTTTTCGAATATCTTTACCTTCCGCATTTAAATAATACTTGCAGTCTGGATTTGGACATACAGCGTTATTTTGGGTTCTTGGACGGGACATGTTATTCACTATATCCCTATTTAAGTAGTTCACTACCGAAAATCAGGGTCATTTATGGGCTTTCCCATACAATACCAAAATCACCATGATAAGTAAAAATACTGTAAATCCAGGTGCTTCCTCTTCAACTGGGATGGATTCATATTCGAATACCACTGGGATATCTTTTACACCTAATTTTGTTGATTTATTGTTGAGAATTTCGTAGATATTATTAATGTACTTGTTTTCATCAAATGTTCCTTTTGCATTTGCATTAAATGAAACTAATAAGCATCCGTCTGAACTGTAACCTGTCATTATTATGGGTCCACCGTTTTGTTCCATATATGGTTTCAATTCAACAGCAGATGAAGTCTCCAGCCCAAATCTGTTGATTTTATCTAACCATATTTTTTTATCTTCTTCCAAAACCAACTCTGGCATTGTACCCCTGATATCAATCACGTTGGGTTTATTCAAGAGTGCTTGAAATTGCTCAGGCCCATAATCAGGAAGTTTTGAAATTTCCGCCCCATCATCTGCGTTTGCCATGCCTATCGTAAAGACCAAAAGTAGCATTGCTATCAGCAGTGCACTTATTCTGAATCCTTTCGGTTTTGTTATTTTATTCATGTTCTTTTCTCCTATTTTTTAATTACCCCTGGAGGCACAACCAAAACCTTAAGTAAGCATAAGGCACAACTTGATTATGCCTTAGGGCGTTTCTCGGGGTTCGGTTTGCTCTTGCGGAACATTCGAACCCCCCGTGACATCCTTCTGATCCCACACAACTTACACGATGGACTAACTCCGTAAATAATTTCTGTCCATATCTTCCAACTGAACCTATGTCGTCAATATGGCTTCTTTTTTTCTTATGTTAGATTGACGCCATAGACCCAAAACTTGAGAATCATGCACCAAACCGCTTTTCACTTTAGTGATTCTGTGATTCCAGTCGAATTATTATAGGCTATCGCCCCGCTCGATGACGTTATTTCGGCCGGCAGGACAAAAAGCCCAACCACCAAATAGAGTATTGTGAGAATTACTACGAGAACTATGACCACTGATATCGCAATTATGCGCCATCTGGCTTTTATGAAATCTATAAATGTAGAAGTATTCATATACACTCCTCAATCCGCAGATATCATGCGGATTCTGTAATATTCGCTATCTATTTCAATATTTTGCGTACGGTTATTCTCCCAGAGCATTTTCATGAATTCGTGTGTGGAATCACTATCTTCTGGGACTTTAAACTTACTCTCCAGATTATTTATCGCTTTGTGTATATACGGATATTGAATCAAATCATTTTGAGTGATTTCAACATAGTTTTCTGGCTTATAGTCCAATTTCTCTGCGGAAATATAAGTGCCGCATTCTGGACAATATATCATCAGAAAAAAGATGCTAATACATATAACAACAAGCAATGCCACAAATATTATTATTTTTTTCATTTAAAATACCTCACTAAAAAACAAAACCGGGGGACCCCCAGTCAAAAGTGATTCCTGTTATCCTCTATCGTCTGATCACAACCACTGAACCAGTTGTCTGTGACAAACATATAGGTGTATGTCATTATGCAGTAAGGACCCACATAACCATGATCAGGACAATCGTGATTATGGGATGCTTCGTGTTATGCAAGGTGCTAATCCCAACTGGACGATATCTGGTGTATCATGATCCACGCATCACCAAGTGGTTCGCTCCAGCCCCGATGGTCGGTTTGCTGGTTGGTGAACACTGCCATCATGTCCATGCCCTGTTGATTGTTATTCCAACCAGTTTCCTCCTGCGCCTCGTTAAGTAACCGACTGTCGTGGACGCTGTTATCAGCTTTCAACATTTTCACCCCATGACAAGATCAGGAGAAGCCTTAATCACATTGCTTTCGTTTTTTAATAGATTTATTGTATGTTCGATCTCTTTATTCTTCACATGCTTACTAAATCTTACATATATCCGGTTAACCTTTTTTACTTCCAGCGAGTATTTGTCGAGATGCTCTTGAAGTTTGTTTGTATCGGCATGATCAGTATCATCTAACAGGCGAATAAAAGCGTATATATCCCCATCTTCCTGTTTTACTGCTATGGTTCCTATTCTTTCGTTTTTTAATAAAGTTTCTTTTAAACTGTTGAACTTAGATGAAGGAATGACCGTATAAGCCCGAGGAGGAAGCACATCATACCTTACAGTGTACGAGACAGGTAGATTTGCCTCCAGGATTTCTTCAATTCTTGAGGTATTAGTATCTTTCAACTCCAGACTAATCCCACCAGCGTAAGCTCTTTCCGGATTATCAATTACTTTGAAAATTACCAAAAACATCCCAAAAGATGCCACTATCACTATAATCACCAACACTGCTATACTTACAAATTTTTTTACGTTCATGCCCTTTAATCCACCTATTCTTTAATAAACTAACTGATTTAAAAAAATAAAAAATGTGGAGGTTAATCCTCCACATGGATGTCTGTAGTATGTGTTCTAAGACCCCACCATTCCCAATACACGAGCCCTGTGTTTACAGGCCATGGGTCGTTTATGTATATATAGTCGCCCAAAACACTCTCGCTGTATCCTCTAGCACATCTTGCATGTCCAGTAATGCCACTCTTTAATGGTCTATTCGCGTCTATTTCATCTTTTTCATCGTCAAATGATGCGGAATAACTAGCAGACCCATATTTACTTATACCGTAATGGTAATAAACCAGTTGGTCATTATCTGTTGCCCCGCCTCCGCCTGGTGTAAGACCCATATAGATAGCGACTAAACTTTGTGAATGGGTGTGCCCATGATATTTAGCTATCATTTGTCCTGTGGCTGCTGTACAATAGTTACTGTATTGTTGAGCATATAATGGCACAGACAAGGTTTTGCTGCCCCTACTTCCTCTATCACCGTTATCTAAGATGCCATTTGATAACTGATCCGCTATAAATTCAGCATCACTGTCCCATTTTTCTATCCCATTGGCCCGTTCTTCGGCGGGTATTTTGTCGTAGATCGACCATGCTCCAAGTTCACCTTCCTTTTCAGGCTCTTTTAACGGGACCACTGAGGATAAGTATATGTCAATTATGATAGTTTTTTCTTCTTTAGCTCCCGGTTTTGCCAGAGTTACCATCACACCCTCTTTTGGATAGCTGTAGCACACGGGCTTTGTAGATTGTATTTTGTACTCAGGATATTCTTTTTCTGCTACTTCCATAGCCTTCTGTGCTGCGTTTTCTCTATCTAAAGGTGGACTCAGGATTACCCTATGTAATGAACTGCCAAGCACTTTACTGGCGGCTATCTCTATCTCACCAATAGCCTTTCCATCCTTTGTCACTGTAAATTCATAAAACAACTTTGTTCCATGAATATCATAGACAGTAACCGCACCTTTTTGCACTTTCGCACCATCCCAATCCTCTAAACCGGGTGTTTCATCAGCCATCCATTCTGTAAGATAAATATCTGCATGCATCCATGCTGTGTCTTCGTCTACATAGAAGTTCTCAGCTGAATAGTCATCCCCGGAAGCCCCTGCTACTGAGATGCTTCCTATCAGCAGAAGCATTGTCAGTATGGCTGCTATTCCGAATCTCTTCGGTTTCGTTCTTTCTTTCATGTCTTTTCACCTCTTAGTTTATGTCGCCTGAGAGGCAAAACCAGCAAGCTTTAAGTAAATATAAACCTCATATGATCTTGCCTTCGGGCACATGGATCTCATTGGTGGGTACAGAGTTGTCGAGTAATGCTGCGACCTTTGCCATGAGTGTTCTGGTTTTACCTGTGCCTGCGGATGCGAGGATGAGCATCGGGCCGTCAAGGTTCTGGATGGCTTGGGTCTGTTCGGCATCTAAACTCACATCGGTCTGGTTTTCTTCTGCGTCATTCACCATCAATTTGTCGAATGCGACCAGTTTCTTGGATTCGTTAAAGGATGCCATAGGTGTTAGGTTATCAGAGGGGCTATGTGTATTAGATTTGCTGTTTTTGCGGGGGGATTGAGTTTTTAGTGATATATGCTTTTTTTGGGCGCAACGTAGCAGCCAACTTTTTGGGTTTTTGTGACCTTTGAACCTATTCCACATCCATCCTATACAATCTCCTGCCAAGTGCCCATCTCTATCTGCTCCACCAGCCTGATACTGTGATGCCCTGGGCGAATCCTTCAGACCGTCAGACCTTGTTTATTCTTCAGCATCTCAACCATTTTTTGACTTTCTTTCAGGTCTGTTTTATCTTCTATGACAATATCACTGGGGTCTTCCTGTAGATTACCTCCCCTAAGAAGTTCCTCCATCAAACGGTTTTCTATTTCGTCTTTAGATTTCGCTTGCCTATGAACCGTATTACTGAATTCAGTTACAAGTTTTGTTAGCCCTTGGATTTGTTTTTTCATCTCGTCAATTTCGGATAATTTTTCATTATCATGATTGATTTTTTCATCAATCTCTTTAGCCTTTTTCGGGTCGAGAATCATAGAGCAGTTCATACAATATTGAGAATCATAAGGATTCTTTGTCTTGCACCGAGGGCACTCCTTCGGTTTGGTAGGTGGTGCCTTCTGGTCCTCACCCTCTTCTATGAGGCCGTTTTTCTGTAGTATCTTGTTTTCAACATCTGCGCCGCTTAGATGGATATACACAGCGGGCATGTCGCTGTTATCTTCCCATCCAGCGATTATCCTAAGCTCCATTTCTGAAAAGCCCTTCTTTACCAGATCAGTTAATCTACCATGCCGCAGTGCATGCGGATGCACATTTTTCTTTATCCCTGCCCGCCTTGCCAGGGTCTTAAAGAGATTCTGGACCGTGTGGTGATCTAACCGCCTGGGTGCATCGCCGTACTTTCGGGTCGTTATGAAAAGCGGCGCTTTGGGGTCCTCCCTGCATGGATGCATATTAAGCCATGCTTGCAGGTCCGGGACTGAATCAATTAACCTTATACGCCTCTGTCCTGTCTTACCGTCCACAATGACAACAGCGCCGTACTGGTCCATCTGTACGCTGCCAACATTCAACCCCAGTACTTCCCCCAGGCGCCCGGCACTATCCCAGGTTAGCATTACAATGGCCCTATCTCGCTGGCTCTGGGAGGCAGTGACCAAGGATATGACATCATCAGGCATTATCAATTGTTCGACTGGCAGCCTGTTCCTGGGTGCTGTGGTCTTGATATCATCGAAATAATTACATTCAGGCTTCAACCATTTGAAGAACAGGCGCATATCAACGATGTCGTTATGTACAGTCTTAGGTTTGTTATTCTTCCTTCGATATACTATATAATCTTCAATTTCCTGTTTGGTAATCTCATCAGCTGGTTTGAAATCATATTGTTTCAGGAAGCGGTAAATTTTCCACTGCTTGCCCCAGATCGTTAAGGGTTTTTGGCCTTTAAGTTCAAGTGAACGCTGCCAGTCACTCATTATCTGCTCGTTCTTTCCGGTAAATTTTGGCGGGTTCATACTGTACAATATGCTTTACCCTGATATAAGCCTTATGCCATAATATGAACAGCGCTTAGGACCCTGTTTCGAAGGAATCCGTGGGTTCGAATCCCACCCCCCGCATAATCTTAATAGACTTGTGGAAATAACAGGATACAATCCTGAAAACGCTATACATGACTGGGACAATTTGTCCGGGTATACCGTGACTTTGCGAGACTCAAATGGAGAATAGATAAAACTCAAGAAGAGTTGCTGGTAATTGCCAATGAGTTACTATCAAAAAACAAAGATAGTAATGCTGGCAAATTAATTCTCAAAACCGGGGGTAAAGTAACGCCATTCGCAGAATTGGCAACAAAGGGAGTACAGATTCCCGATAACAATAATCATGTTGAAAACCTGATGGGAATCGTCGGGCAGAAGGTGAAAAAGAATCGTCAGTCCTGGGTTGACGCAAATCTGAATATTATGCTGAACACTATCTGGCACATAATCTCATAGAGCTGGTCTGGAAGTGTGGTAATATCCTCACCAGAGTGTTACTGGATATTTTTGATCGGTTTTTTGTGCCCCAAATTGTGACTGGTCCCAAAGTATTTCCACTCGGTGTCCTATGTGCTCTCTATGGCTATCATTTTTCATCAGATGCACCATGATTTCACTGAATTTTTATAATGATTGAGGAAATGATTTCTATTCACATATTTACAGCTTGCAACAATTGATGATTAGCATCCCGGATATAACATTTTTATCAGATGTAGTCATCTAAACCCAAAGGTGAACCTGAGAATGAAATATGTTGTACTCCTGTGCGATGGCATGGCAGATTACTCACTGGACGAACTTGACGGTCGGACCCCGCTGCAATTTGCCCATACACCCAATATGGATTATATAGCAAGGGACGGGGTCTGCGGTCAGGCAGTTACTGTTCCACCTGATATGCCGCCCGGCTCTGATGTTGCAAACCTCTCCATCCTGGGCTATGACCCGGCCAAATACTACTCTGGCAGAGGTCCGCTGGAGGCGGCCAGCATGGGAGTGGAACTGGGACCTGACGACATTGCCTTTCGATGTAACATTATTACTGAAAAAGACGGAATTATCGAAGACTATAGTGCCGGTCATATCTCCACAGAGGAGGCAGGGGAACTTATAAGAGTAGTGGACAAGCATCTTGGCAGCAGCGGAGTGAAATTCTATCCCGGCATCAGCTACCGCCACCTGCTTGTACTTTCAAGCGGCTGCGGACTGGATGCAGAGTGTACGCCTCCCCATGACCAGGTGGGAAAAAAGGTAAGGGATTTCCTGCCAGATGGCCGGGATTCGGAACTGCTCATCCAGCTTATCATGGATTCAAAGCCGCTGCTGGAGGGGCATGAAGTGAATCAGGCCCGGGCAAAGGAAGGTAAGAACATAGGTAACATGATCTGGCCTTGGGCCCAGGGCAGGGCTCCGTCCATGCCCACCTTCAGGGAATTGTACAACATTAGCGGGGCCATGATCTCGGCAGTGGACCTGCTTAAAGGACTTGGAGTCTGCGCCGGACTGGAAGTGATCGATGTGCCAGGGGCCACCGGTTACCTTGATACCAACTATAAAGGCAAGGCAGAGGCTGCACTCAATGCACTGGAATCGGGTGATTTCGTATACGTGCATGTGGAGGCCGCAGACGAGGCATCGCATATTGGTGATATTGATGCAAAGATCAAAGCCATTGAAGATTTCGACCGCAAGGTTGCGGGGCTTATCCTTGACGGACTGGCTGCTTTTGATGATTATAAGGTACTGCTGATGCCTGACCACAGGACCCCCATCCCACTCAGGACCCACACCCGCGACCCTGTACCCTTTGCTGTACTTTCAAGTAACGGCAGTAAGGATGATGTTACTGAATACAATGAGTTCTCTGTAGAAGCGGGCTCATTGGGAATAGTGAAGGGGCACAGGATCATGAATTATCTGGTACGTAATAGATTTTAAATATTACACAGTTGCTTCTTCGAGACTTAATTCTCCTGCTGCGAGCGGGTGTACAAGCAGGGTTGAATTATGGAATTTCTTCATGATTCCATCTATTTTTTCAGATATTTCAGGAGTATAATATGCTTCCCCGCATTCTTCACAGATGTATGCTGAAACATCTTTTATGGCAAGTACTTCATTTTCAACCCTTACAACGAATTCGGTTTTTCCTTTGACCAGCTTGCCTTTGCAAAAACTACAGCTATCAGGTATCATGGTTTATCACTCCTAATTCTATAATCAATCCATTTATCTTTTTCCGGTATATAAACAGTTACTATTCTCACATGATCAATACATTGGGCCACTACAGCATGATAGGGGTTATCATTAACGAATCCTAAAAACAAAGCAGATGGACACGGTTCATCATCAGGATAGTCTTCAATTATTTCCCCATTGAATATTACATGCCTTATATCTTCAGTAGAAATGTTTCTTTGAAACATCCTGGTTCTGGCATGATTTGAAATAATAAATTCATCCTTTATTATTAATTCTTTGAGTTGGTTTTGATTTACACCCATTTAATTAAAGACCTCTTGTTTTATATTTTAATCTTGTCAGTATATATTATTAAACCTTAATCTACTGAATGTTTTCCTTCATATGCCCCAGTGCCGTGTCCCAGTAATGCCTGGCAGCCTCACGGATTGCCTCGATCTCATCAGGCTTTAACTCCCGCACTACTTTTCCGGGACTGCCTAAGATTAGGCTGCCCGGTGGGAATGTCTTTCCCTCAGTGATCAGCGTCCCAGCACCCACAAGACAGCCGTCCCCCAGGGTTGCGTTGTTCATCACAATCGACCCCATGCCGATCATGCAGCCATCGCCGATGGTGCACCCGTGAAGTATGACCCCGTGACCAACCACGCAGTACCCGCCTATCCTTGCAACATTGTCCGGCCCGGCATGCACAGTGCAGTTGTCCTGGATATTTGTCCAGGGACCGATGATAATGGGGCAGGGGTCGCCCTTGACCACAGCATTGGACCAGATGCTGACATGATCACCCAGTTCCACATTCCCGATAACCGCACCCAGCAGGTCGATATAGATGGGGTCACCGAGTTTCGGGAACATTCCCTGGTATTCTCTGATCCTGTCCTCCATATCAGATCACCTCTATTTTTATCAAATTGGTAGGTCCTCCTGCCGGCACACTGGCAGTCACTACCAGCTGGTTCCCTTCCTTGAAACCAGTCTGGACAGCAACCTCTTTCGCTCGTTTCATCATAACATTCATATCATCTGAATAATCAACTTCTACCTGCCTTACACCCCAAATGAGTGAAAGCTTCCTTAACGTTCCAGGATTAGAACTCAAGGCTACAATAGGTATGGAAGGCCTGTACCTGGAAACCATGGTTGGAGTCCAGCCATGAGCGGTGGGTGTCATGATGGCGGCCGCATCCAATTGCCGGGCCACGAGGATTGCTGAATGGCTGATGGCTTCTGTAACCGAAATCCCCTCAGGAAGATCACGATTGGACATTGCTATTTTGAATTCCACGGATCTTTCAATCTTTAAGACAATCCTTGACATCATTTTCAGGGCACCTACCGGGAACCGTCCCACAGCCGTTTCTTCTGAAAGCATAACGGCATCGGTACCATCCAGTACGGCATTAGCAACATCTGCAGCCTCTGCCCTGGTGGGTCTGGGATTGTCTACCATACTCCTGAGCATCTGGGTTGCCGTGATC
>JAIWAT010000018.1:0-14720 GCA_048634225.1 Anaerolineales bacterium
CCTGGCCACCTGGGTATGGGGTATCTCGATGCTGCCCGATACTACCCGGGCCTGGTCATTGACCTGGAAACCGCGCTCCAGCAGGAGCTTGATGACCTTCTCCTGTGCAGGATGTTTTTTAAAATTGTTCAGTATTTTGCTCCACATGGATTCCTACCCTGGAAATTAATTTTTTCTAATAAATATCAATATTACTTTAATTATTCTTATATCCATTCATAATGTGCCATAACCTCAGGTTTGAAATCAAACAGGAGGCTTCCTTCCACATATCCAAAGAACAGGCATCCATTACAATCCCGAGCCGTCATGGCACGTTTTTCCTTTGATGCGTTCCAAACGTTTTCCAGCCCCTCGCTCACATGACCGAGACGTTCTTTTTGTACCCGGCAGTGTTCTATCCAGCCGTCAGATGTGATGTTAAGAATAATATCAGCAGCATGACACTTGAAATCCATGTTACGATCACGCACCATTTTCAGGTATGTCAGGGAATTGATAATAGGATATCCTTCTTTCTTCAGCCTGATTATACTGTCCACGGTCCGCTCATATTTAGCAGTATCCTGTATCCCTATTTTGTCCCACACATCCTGCCCGATGTCCTCTGATTGGTGAAGCGCCTCAAAGGATATCCATACTCCCATCTCCCTGGCCAGGTGTATAAGCTGTTCAATGTCATCCAGGTTTTGCCCTGAGATGACACAGTTCATCAGAATAGGGTTCCTGCGCCCTTCCTTTGCCGCTTCAATCCCTGCCAGAAGGTCATCGAAATCCATGCCCCTGATATCTTTATAGGAATCGGTTCCGTCTACTGATACTGACAGGTAATCCACAACATCCAGTTCATGTGCCCGCTGACTGAGCAGTTTACCGTTTGTTATCATGGACGTTATCATTCCCAGCTTGCGGGCATATGCCATGATTTGTGGCAGGTCATCCCTTAGTAATGGTTCTACGGTCCAGGCATTGTAATACTTAATGCCAAAACGTTTTGCCTCATCCAGCAGGCGCAGGATATCCCCGGTCTCCATTTCGTCCTTTTCTTCCTTCCAGTACTCGCAAAAATCGCAGTGCATATTGCACTTTGCATTGATGCCGTGGGACAGTACGAAAGGTCTTTTTTTAATCCTGAGCTGCCAGAGAGCCTGGGATGCAAGAATGGGGGAGAATGTTCTCATATAAATCAGATATTTAAGTCGTTTTCCAGTGTCGGTCCAACAATCATACAGTAAAGCTGTGATGATGCAAGGGGTGGTTTTTCTAACGTTCCGACTTCTACATGCTCGTCGGGATACCCTAACTTTTCTAAAATTGCAATCGGTACATCAAGTTTGATACTTTCAAGGATAGATACCACTTCATCCACGCCAAAATTTGGGGATGGAAGCAAGAAAACTGTTGAACCTGAAGTAATGGCCAGCCTGAAATTCACTGCTGCAGGTGTTGTATTCCTGCCATGCGCGTTAACCACCACGATATGTGCCAGATCAACTTTCATCCTGGCACATGCAACCTGCAGGGAAGAAATACCGGGTATTACCACATCATCCGGTCCTGCAAATTTGCCCAGGCCAGATAGGTTGGGGTCTCCAGTTGAAAGTACCACAGCATCGGAGGGAAGTTCATGTATCAGACCATAGTCCTCTATCGGCCTGGCTTCGCAGCAAATATGTTCACCTGCCAGTCCAAGGGCACGGGGTGAACCATATACCAACCTGGCCTGCCGTATCGCACCGGCGGCCTCAGGAGTGACCATGCCTGGACCTATACCAACACCAACTATTTTCACTCTATGCCCCCGGTATCCCTTACAATATCTCCATCCCTGTTAAGTAGCATTATCCTTGCCCCACCTGCTTTTTTTCACAGCCGCTTCCAGCGCCCTGTCTATGATCGGGTTCTCCCGGTCGTTATCCACCATCTCAATCACTGTGTTGAACCCTGTACCATCCAGTATATCAGGCATTGCCCATTTCAGTATCAAACCCGGCAACCCACATATTACAGTTTCACCCCCAGAAGCCTTAATACCTTCGTCGAGCCGGCTGCCCACCATGACCACAGTATGTTCAGGGAACAACATCTGGGAATAACGCATCCCGATGCGCCCCGTGGTCAGCACCACATTTGAGGCATCCCTGATTAAGTCCATCCTGGTCTCGCCCAGATGGTCACTCCAGGGTTTTACGAATCCAGTGGTGCCCAGTATGGATATACCGCCTTCCACACCCACCTGCGGATTCAGGGTCTTTGCCCCCACAGCCTTGCCATCCGGTACAGACAGGGTTACAGTGGCACCTTCAAGGTCGGTTTAATCCAGAGCCCCCTGGATGGCGTCCAGTATCTGCTTGTGCGGGGCAGGAGCAGCACCAGGTTCAATAGAAGGATTTATTTACACAAAATTGCCACTATGGTATCACCTAGGATATTTACCAGATATTATGCTTCAAACATTAGCTTTCTCTGTTTTACTTTTTACTTGGGAGCGAAAAAGAAGCAAAAAAATAGCAATACCTTTGGTAATAACCTTTGGAATAATTGTTGCCATTCTTCTTTTTTCCTTGATTTCTGGTAGTTTAACAAGCGGTGTATGAATCTAGTTTATGAGAAAGGTAAAATTTGAAACTCAAGGGGGCGCTGCGCTTTCACTTTACTTCACTTCGTTTGGTTCACCCTCACATGCCTTCATCCTACCGCCCGACCTCCAGCCCACGGATGCTTCCAACTTCAGTCAGAAGTGGGAAGGCTGGGGCTGTAGAAATGGGGCGTTAATGTTCGTATAAGTTGAAGAATTTTCAAGGCAATTTACAATAATACGTTAATTACTTAATCTAGATCGATAATTCTTATATTGTAAGGAGGAAATGCCATGCCTGAGAAGGAGGGAGAAGGATTCACAAAACTTGCAGAGATTGTGCTTCGAAATCTATTCGAAAATATTGAAAGCAAGTTCGTTTACATGCCGCTCAGTTTATTTGTGCTGTTAATTCTTGCTTATCCCATCACACAGTTCCAGATGTTTCTTTACTTTGCCCTTATTTTTGCATTGCTTGCTTTTGCGGCAGATTGGGGTGGAAGGTGGCAAAACCGGCAAACCCAACCTGTACCGGATATACAACTTCCCAGTTACCGGGATGAAATATTCACCTTCCTCTCAAGTGTCCAGGCCAAAGCTGTCACCATGCTGGAAAGAGGTAAGCCAAATGCAGCCCGTGTTCTGACCGACAAGAATCTAATGGCAGTTGATGAAGCTTTGAAGAGTTATCCAAAAGACGCCGACTTTCATGCGTTAATGGGTTACACTCTAAAGGACATCTACCAGAGTTCAAAAAACCTGCTCTCAACCGAGCAGCGCCAGGCTTATCTTCGCCGTGCATTCGAGTCTTTCAACAATTCATTAAAGCTCGATCCCGACAATGCCAGCGCACAAAACGGCATGGGGAATATACTCTTCTTCCAGGGTAATTTTGATGAAGCCATTAAAAGACACGAAAAGGCTTTAGAGTTGGCAAAAAACAATTATCCGGCCGCAGAGCATGACATGAGTATAGTCATGGCAGTTAAAAACGGTGATATCCCATTTGATGTCTGAAATCCCGATCATCTCCCATCACCTATTTAACACCCCACATTACTATAACCCCTAATGCACAAACCCGAACTACTGGCACCAGCCGGAAGCAAAGACGCACTTATCGCAGCAATCGAAAACGGAGCCGATGCCGTATATTTCGGCGGACCAAACTTAAGCGCAAGGCATGATGCCGCCCTTACCCATGATGAACTTGAATGGGCTATTGATTACGCCCACATTAACAAAGTTAAAGCATACGTAACAGTCAACACCCTCATCAAGGATCCAGAGCTCGAAAAAGCCTCCGGATACCTGCAATTCCTCTGCAATGCAGGAGCAGATGCAGTACTTGTGCAGGATATCGGTATCCTGCGATTATTAAAGGACCAGCTCCCCCAGCTTCCGGTCCATGCCAGTACACAGATGACCATCCACAATGTAGAAGGTGTACGATACCTTGAAAAAATGGGAGTGAAACGCATAGTGCTTGCCAGGGAGCTTTCCCTTGATGAGATCAGGAGAATCAAATCGCAAACTAACACCGAAATCGAAGTCTTTATCCATGGTGCACTGTGCTTTTCATACTCAGGCCAGTGTCTTTTCAGCAGCATGATAGGAGATAAAAGCGGGAACCGCGGATACTGTACCCAGCCCTGCCGGAGGAAATATACAATTGATGGAGCAAAGGGCCATCTCCTGAGTCCCAGGGATCTCAACATAAGCGAACACATCGGACACCTGATAGAGTCAGGGATTGATTCTTTCAAAATAGAGGGTAGATTGAAGCACCCTGAATATGTGGCAGGCGTGGTAAGAATTTACAGGAGTCTTATAGATAGATATCTTGAAAACCCGGCTGGTTTCCATGTATCTTATAATGAACAGCACATACTGCGCCAGCTTTTTAACCGCGGGTTTACACAAGGGTATTTTTTCGGAAATCCCGGCGGCAACCTGATGAGCAGACAACAGCCGCACAACCAGGGGACGTATCTCGGACAGGTCGTCAAATACGACTGGGAAAGGAAATTTGCTTATATAGATATCGAGCAGCCATTGAGGATAGGCGATGGAATCGGTACCCAGGGGCGGGGCACAGGAACTACGGTACGAAGTATGTATATCAATAACCAGAGTGTGGAAAGTACCCCTGCCTGTGCAACAGTTAAAATACCCATGGAAAAGACCGTATACAGAAATGAGACCGTTTTTAAGACGTATGATTTCAGGCTTATGGAATCTTTGGGAATTAAAGATGTCATGAAAAGAATTCCCCTTAAGATGTCATTTACAGCAAAACATGGGGGACCGATAGCACTTTGCATCACAGACGGCGAGAACGAGGTCGTGCAAACCGGAGATATTCCACAGCGTGCAAAGGGAACCCGGATATCAGAAGATTCTATAATCCAGCAGCTGAAGAAGCTTGGCAATACCATCTTTGAGCCGGAAAGCATCAAGGTTAATTTGGAAGCAGATATTTTCATCCCTATTTCCCAGCTGAATACTCTTCGCAGGACTGCCGTTAAAAGGCTTGAAGAAGAACGTACAAAGAACTGGAAACGAACATGCAGCAAACCCGGGATTATTTTCGATAGCCAGGAGATACAAAATAAACCCCTCCAACCCCTCCTGTCTGTAAATACTTGCTCCCTGGAAACTTTTAAGGCGGCTGTTGATGGCGGTGCGGATGTGGTCTATTTCGGTGAAGAAAATTTCAGCGGGCATTTGCTCACAGAAGAAGATTACCGGTATGCCATTGAGTATGGTAAGGAGAAAGGAGTTGAAGTCTATCTCGGTACACCAAGAATAGCTAAAAAACCAGACGGATTTGACTCTTTCCCTGACCACAATGGATTTCTTGTAGCAAACATGGGTGTCCTGCATAATCTTCTTGACTCTGGTAAAAAGTCACTGGTCATTGACTATCCGCTTAATGTTTTTAACAGGCTGGCAATGGCTCATTATCTGGAGCACTGCCAGAGGGTGACTCTTTCGCCAGAGCTTACATTGGATGAAATAAAACAGATAGCTCCCCATGGTATGGTGGAGTGTATCGTTGCCGGCTTTTTCCCTGTAATGGTATCTGAACATGACCTTTTGGGAGAGCTGTTCCCTGATGATAGATTGCATGATGCCCTGCTGGAAGATCTAAAGGGTTTTACTTTCCAGGTGAAAACCGATGGGGATGGACGTACTTATATTATGAACTCCAGGGAACTGTGTATGCTCGACCACATCCCTGAACTGATTGAAGCAGGTGTCAGCTGCCTTAGAATTGAGGCAAAAACATATGATCGGAAAACTACTGGAAAGTTGACAGAACTTTACAGGAAAGCTTTGGATAATAGGACCAATGGTCACTGCGGCGGTGGATCTACGTCAGGGCATTATTTCAAGGGTGTTTTGTGAAAGTATTTTTCGCCGGTTCAATGCAGATACTTACTAAACTCCCAAATGACCGATAGGTTCCGCATTAAGGATGAAATTCCAATAAAGGAATTATTTTCTGGTAAATCAGGATTTAAATCTAAAAACAAGAGATTATTTATCGCTTCATCACATAAACTGGAATAAATTAGGTTCTAAGAAAGTTCATTCTACAAAAGGAAGTGAATGAATAATAAAGATTAAAAAAATCCCGCTTTCAAGACATTTTTTACTCAATTATCTAATTGAATTGATTTAAGAGTTATACATCGCTTTATTTAGATCATTAATAATTTTATTAGCAACAAAATCATCATCAATAGAATGGTATTTCTTCAAGTGTTTTTTTATTGACCAAATGAATTCGTTTCTTTGAATATATGAAAGAACTTTTGAATTTATTACAACTAAAGCTAATAGTCCTATAAGATAAAAATCATTATTTCCGTTATCGATATTATTAAGAGAAAGTAATGAAAAAATGACAAATATGATAAATAAAATGATGAATGTTGCGTTAAAGATTTTATACAAAACATTATCATATTTAAATTCATAACCTATTTTAAAATAAGCTGTATCATCTTTATTAATCTGTGTCTTCAGGTCTCTTTGTTCCATCTGAATGTCTGTTTCAGCTATAATCCCATTTTCATCAGTCTTATCAAGTCTATATTGATGAAAAAATCCTATTGCAACTAACACGGAGGGGTATTCTTTGTACATTTTAATTAGATTATTTAGATATTTTTTGGGTAATTTTTCACTTGTTTTTTTCAAAAAAACACAAACTGCGGATGATGTCCATTCTACATTTACTTCTGAGCCATCAATAATCAAGGGATTGGTAAATGATTCTTTAATGCTAGAATATGTATCAACACGATATATTGCATTATTCTGGAGTAAGCTGTTTTGAGAACTACTTGTAAACTGCTCATCAGAAACTAATTTTTTAATGATATTTATTATTTGGTCATAACTGAAAGGCAATGTCATCAAGTACAGTTCTAAATCATCATGACTAATAGAGCCATCCATAATAGATTCATAAATAAAATCTGTTTTTTGGCTTAATTTTTTAAAAAAATTATTTATTTTGTCAATATTCTTCCCCAAATCCATGAAAAAATATATTAGAAAAATAAATGGTATCCAATATAATTTTACAATATCCCATGCAGTAGTAGGTAGAATTGTATGCTGATACACCAAACTTCCTGTCAAAAAGAATAAAAAAAGAGCCTTCACTCCATTTCTTGTTAAACCACGCCCTTTTGTAAGGATTTTGGAAAGCCTTATTATCAAATCTATTAAATATGATACTGGATCTTCATTTATAATTTCTTTTGGTTTTAATATTTTAGACATGGTATAACAAATCGAATTCAAATTTTAAATAAGTTATTGTTAAAATGTGGCCCGTAACTTTTTTCGACAGTCTGTGAGTACGTTGAAGGTGATTCTTGCTTGGTTGGGTGTTTGAGGGTGATGATGGCATGAAAATATATTCTATAAGTTATTTAAATACTGGCCGCCCCCAGTTCACTTTGTTTTCACTGGGTGCTCATCTTCAATCTCCCGCCCCTCGCCCCCATGTTCACGACATACAGGGCAGGCTGCCAGCCGCTTTTGTGGTGCATCGTGGATACATACGTAGCAGTGTCCGGACTTCATCATCTCCCGTTGGACGATTTTCATACTTAGGCCAGTGTCTTTTTAGCAGCATGATAGGAGATAAAAGCGGGAATCGTGGTTACTGTACCCAGCCCTGCCGTAGGAAATATATAATTAATGGAGCTAAAGGCCATCTCCTGAATCCTAAAGACCTCAACATAAGCGAGCACACCGGACACCTCTTTCAAAATAGAGGGCAGATTGAAGCACCCTGAATATGTGGCAGGCGTGGTAAGAATTTTGTTTATCTTTAACATGGCACTTAACAATGGATTCAGGTATTAATGACTGGCAGCGAAGTACTATAGGGCATGTTAAAGCACATGGCAGGATTGCAAACAGAGAATACTGTGAACTGAACAAGGTGGGACAGGCTACGGCTTACAGGGATCTCCGGGACATGGTATCAAGAAGAATTATGTTAAAGAAGGGCAGTGGAAGTGTAACCTACTATACTCTGGGTTGAAAGCGAAACGATGAAACGGATGAAATGAATGTGAAATGATAAATGAAACGATTACTTGAAGAATTCGCATAAGCAGGGAATGGCTTATGACCGGATAGACTATGAACTGTTCAAACCGACTCCGAGTGGGAGCGGCTAAAAGCGGCTCTAAACACGCCTGAACAGGAGGAGGTGATGTGGAAGAGACATCTGGGCAGCGCCCCAAATATCCATGCACTGCACCAGAGCATCGCGAAACTCATAAGGAAGTACTGAGCGTATAAGGCTATCTTATTACAAAAAACGGTACTAATATATAGTCTCATTTCTATATAAAATCGGTGAAAAAATGAAGGCCTGTATTATGTGTGGCGGTGAGGGCACACGCCTTCGCCCACTGACTTTTGACCGTCCTAAACCTACAATACCCATACTGAATAAACCCTCAGTGGTACACCTTGTGGAACATCTGGTTACAGAAGGATTCAATGAAATAGTCATTACCATAGGTTACCTGGGCAATGAGATCGAAGATGCGCTGGGAGATGGACGGCTATTCGGAGTCCATATCGAATACGTACGTGACCCAATCAAACTCGGAACCGCAGGCAGTATCAAGAATGCAGAGTCCCTGTTCAAGAACAAACCTTTCATTGTGATCGGCGGGGATCATGTAATGGACCTGAACCTTCGCGAGTTATACCGCTTCCATGAAAAAACTGATGCAAAGGTAACAATCGCACTTCTGCCTATTGAAGACCCGAGGGATTATGGTATTGCAGATATGGACGTGTTTAATGAGATACACAGGTTTGCAGAAAAGCCATGTGCTGGAGAGATATTCAGTAATCTTGCAAGTACAGGGATATATGTCTGCGACCCAGCCGTACTTGAAATGATACCACAAAATACGTTTTTTGATTTTGCTGAGAACCTGTTCCCAAAAATGATGGAACAGGGTGAACGAATAAATGGATATCTGGTCAGGGGTCACTGGACCGATATCGGCAATGCAGGAGCATACAGGCAGGCCTGTAAGTGGAAACTGGAGAAACTGCCCGGTACAATAATCAGAGGCCATTTCAACATTAAGGACGCAAGCGTGACGGGACCGATCAATGTGGATAACGGGGTATCGGTGGGTTGCGATTCTGCCCTTGTAGGGCCGATCATGATAGGGGAAAATACTACAATCGGTAACCAGGTACTTATCGGACCCTATACATCAATAGGCTCGAACTGTGTGATCAAGGACGGTGCCAGATTATTGTCTGCCATTGTGTTCGATGACGTGGAAATAGGCAGGAATACCTGTGTCTCAGGAGCCATCATTGACAATTACGCAAAGATAGGGAACAACTGTATCCTGGAGACTGAAACTGTGATTGGACCAAGGGATGTGATCAGGGATAATGTTACAGTTCATTCTAATGTGGTCCTGTGGCCGGAACTTGTCATACCTGAAGGGACCAGTATCACCGAAGACCAGCTAAACCCTAAGTTTAACGATACTAACGGCCAAAATCAATAATGCTAAAATTAATAATTCAATAAAGGTCCTTGAGCCTGTACCTGAACATGGCCCTGAGTACGATAATGCCATCTCGTATTGGCCTGAACTTGGAATTGCCGGTCCGGGCTGTATAGGTTATTGGTATCTTCTTGATCTTGAGCCCCAGCCGCACAGCCTTGCCTGTTATCTCAGTCTCTATCCCGAAATCATCTGATTCCAGTGACATTCTCTGTATGGCTTCCTTCCTGAGGCCCCTGAGTCCTGAAAGGTTATCCACCCTTGATGAATAAAGCAGCCGGAACAATCCCCTGGACAGGGCATCACCTACCAGGAATAACCTGGGCAGGGCATCACCATCAAACCTGACCCTCTCACCTACCACCAGGTCATATTCGCTAAGTGCCTCGATAAAATCCGGGATAGATTCCAGCGGATACGTGCCGTCCACATCCAAAAACACCACATCATCCTGCACATGGTCAAATGCACACCTCAAGGCTTCGCCTTTACCAAGACCGTGGTCAAATATGACCTCTACGTCGTACTCCTTTGCAATCTCAACAGTCCTGTCCGTAGAGTTGCCATCTACTACGACTATCCTGGGATTGTGACATATCTCGTTGATCCTGGTTATGGTGGGGCCTATGCAGGACTCTTCATTTTTGGTGGGCAGGATTATTGAGACCAATATATCACTTCATCAGGTTTTGTCATTTCATCAGGATGCATCACTTAGCAGCATGTGTTAATTTCTTCGTTGTTTAACAGTTTATGGAAGCTATCAAAGTATATATAACATAATAATTATCTCTCAATGTCAATATGGAACGATTGAAAAAACTGTTTGTCATCTCGTTAATAATAAGTATCATCGTTCTGGTACTTGTCACGGTTTTTACCATTGGCCCGGATACCCTTCCCATCCTGCAGAGAATGGAACCGGTATATTTTCTTGCCGCTGTTGCCCTGCATGTAGGTTCTTACTTCATATGGGGGCTGCGTATGAAAGTGATGACTGAGGCCCTGGGCTACAGGATAGGGGTCAAAGATGCTACTGAGATCGTAATAGCAAACCTGTTTGCTGCATCAGTGACACCATCAATGGCAGGCGGTGAAGCTGTCAGGATACATATGCTGAACCGCAATGCAAATGTACCGGTGGGCGATGCCTCGGCTGTGGTTATAGGTGAGCGTGTACTGGATGCCCTGCTGCTTTTAATTGCCACTCCGTTTGCGCTGTGGGTGTTAAGTGGTTCACTGATAAGCCGGGAGATGAACCTGGCAATAATCGTTGCAGAGTTATTTGTCCTGTTAATAGTGTTTGTGGCTATTGCCGGCTTGTTGAACCCGACGTTCATAGACTGGCTTTCATCACTTATCACTCGTGGTCTACACAGAGTTGGAAGATTTGACAGGACAGAACACCTGATACAGTTCATTGAAAAAGAATTATTGAATTTCCATAACAGCCTGTGGGCCCTTATAAAAACAGGCAAGCAGGGTTTGTTTTTTGGGTGTATATGTACCGTGATATACTGGATAGTGGAATTCATGGTATTGCCGCTGATCCTGCTGGGATTGAACCAGCCGCCATCTATAATGGTGGCTATGGCAGTGCAGGTGTTCCTGACGTTTATCATGGTAGTGCCGGTTACACCAGGAGCCAGCGGGATCGCAGAACTGGGCGGGGCCGCACTTTTCGGGATATTGGTTCCTATTTCCATATTGGGTGTTGTGGTGGCTGCATGGCGGTTAATCACTTACTACCTGAATTTGGTGATTGGTGGTGTGGTAAGTGTAAAAATATTAAAAGATGTGGATATTCTCAGTGGATGGAACAGTAAGTAAAATTATGCAGTGTTACTTTATTCATATTAAGTTATTATGCAAGCAAAGCAGGATGTCTTTTCCTGAAATAATATCCTCTGTTCCGGCTGATAATATAAATTTTCAGATATTAGTATAAACTATTAATACTTTTATAATACCCATATGGAAAAAGTTTGTGTACTGATACCGGTTGCGCCTTTTGAACCCCTTTCAATAATTCAAAAATCAGTCGATTCACTGGAACAACTGGAAACGTCTGGCCTGAGTGTTAATATTACATACATAATAGATTGTCCAAAAGGACCTGACCATCGCATCCGGTATTTGAAGTCTGGAAACATTAGTTACCTGGCCCGGTTTGATACACGGGGGCGCAGGGGCGGTGCCATCAATGACGGCCTGGGTGCCATCAGGGGACCGGATGGGATACTGGATGCCGATTACATTGCACTTTTCGATGTGGATAGTCGCCCTGAACCCGATTTTATATTGAAGTGCATCGATGCCCTTAAAATGGATGCAAATGCCGTGATAGCAAGCGGCACACGGTACATCACTAACCAGGATTCAGGGTGGGTGGCCAGGATAATCGCTGCTGAATATTCATTTTTCGCAGACGTGTACCGGCTGTATGAACGCTTTGACGGGTTCAAACAATTTAATGGACTTATCGGTGTGATAGATGCAAGGGCACTTGATGGTACGAGTCTCAACGAGGATGTATACTGTGAAGACCTGGAATTCACGCAGCGGATGTACATCAGCGGCAAGAAACCTGTACTGGCAGAAACAAAAGTGGGTGAACAGGGGCCCACCGGCCTGAAAGAACTCTATAACCAGCGGATACGCTGGATGTCAGGTGCACTGGAGGGGGTGGAGGAGAATATGGTGCGGTTTTACACTGCGCCCATCCCTATGAGCCAGAAGCTGGCATGGTTTACGTCCATGACGCTGCCCTTTGCGGCATTTTTGCTGACCCCCATTGTCCCTGCCTACGGGTTCAGGCTCTGGTCAAAGGGGCAGGACCGTATATTGTTCAAGACTGTGGGGCTGGTGTTCCATGTATGGCTGATCAGTTTTTGCGGTGTGCAGGCAATATTGAACCGCATCAGAAGGAAAAAGACAGGATGGACCGATACTTCACGTTCTGATATTTGATATTACGAAGTCCTGGTTCTGTGGATTTGCCTGTTGTGTATACATAAAATGCCAGACTTAATCCTAACAATAAACTAATATAAAATAATGTAACATATATAAAATGAAAGAAAAACCATAATTACTACTTGCCGGGGGTTTTAGATGAATAAGACCATACAAGATTCACCACTTATTTTCCTGGAAAAAGAATTGCGACTAATTAGTTTCGATGCTCTGTTAATCTTTGATACGAAAGGCATTATTGTTGATGTGAACAACACAACAGTCCGGATTTTCGGGAAAAGCCGGGATGAACTGATAGGAACACCTTTCATTGATCACTTTAGTGATCCGGTTAAGGCAAACAATGCAGTAGAGCAAGTATTTGATACGGGAGAGGTAAGGGATTATGAACTGGTCATAGAAACCGTGGATGAAACCGATATCATTGTTGCATTCAACATATCGCCATACAAAGACCAGACAGGAAAGGTAACAGGGGCATTTGCCGCGGGCTATGACATCACCCGACACAAGCGTGATGTGCTGGAACTGCATTATCTGCAGCACTACAACCGGGGATTAATTGAGACGAGCCTGGATCCTTTGGTGACATTTGACCAGGAAGGGATCATACTGGATGTGAACGAGGCTACAATACGGGCTACAGGCAGAGGAAGGGAAGAGTTGATCGAAACCCCGTTTGCTGATTATTTCACAGATCCTGATAAAGCATACAAAGGTGCCATGCTGACCTTTGAGACCGGGGAGGTCAGGGATTACGAACTGGTCATGAAAGCAAAGGATGGGACCGAGACTATTGTATCGTATAATGCTTCGGTTTACAAGGATCAGGCCGGAAAGGTCGTGGGCGCATTTGCAGCGGCACGTGACATCTCAGAGCGAAAGGAAGCAGAGCAGGAAATACAGAATCTTCAGCGCTATAACCGTGGATTGATCGAGACGAGCCTGGACCCGCTGGTGACATTTGACCAGGAAGGGACCATACTGGACGTGAACGAGGCAACGATACGGGCTACAGGCAGAGGAAAAGAAGAGTTGGTAGGAACCCCGTTTGCTGATTATTTCACAGATCCTGATAAAGCATACAAAGGTGCCATGCTGACCTTCGAAGCCGGAGAGGTTCGGGATTATGAGCTGGTCATGAAAGCAAAGGACGGAACTGAGACCATTGTTGCCTACAACGCTTCTATCTACAAAGACCAGACCGGAAAGGTTGTAGGCGCATTTGCGGCTGCCCGAGACATCACCGAGCGAAAAAATGCTGAAATTGCATTGTCTGAAAGCAAAGCAGAGGTAGACCTGATCTTCCAGATCGCTGCTAATGGAATGTGTGTAATAGATGCTGATTTTAACATTGTCAAGGTAAATAAAAGCTTTATCCAAATGGTGGACATGGATGAGGATGAAATCATAGCTAAGAAATGCTACGATATCTTCCTGGGGAAACTCTGCCATTCTAAAGATTGTCCACTTGAGAAGCTAAGAAAGGGAGAACGGTTTGTTGAACACGAATCTGTTAAGAAGCGACCAGACGGTGAAAAAATACCGGTTATTGTGAATGCTGCAAGATTAGAGAAGAACGGCAAATTTGTTGGGATTGTAGAGGATTTTAAAGATATCACAGAGCGCAAGCAGGCTGAAGAAGAAATTCGTGATCTTCAGCGCTATAACCGGGGATTGATCGAGACTAGCCTGGACCCGCTGGTAACCTTTGATCATGAAGGGATCATCATGGATGTGAACGAGGCAACGATACGGGCTACAGGCAGAGGAAGGGACGAGTTGATAGGAACCCCATTTGCCGATTATTTCACAGATCCTGATAAAGCATACAAAGGTGCCATGCTGACCTTTAAAGCCGGAGAGGTTCGGGATTACGAGCTGGTCATGAAAGCCAGGGACGGAACCGAGACCATGGTTGCCTACAACGCTTCTGTCTACAAGGACCTGACAGGAGAGGTGGTGGGCGCATTTGCGGCTGCCCGTGACATCACCGAGCGAAAAAAAGCTGAAATTGCACTGTCTGAAAGCAAAGCAGAGGTCGACCTGATCTTCCAGATCGCTGCTAATGGAATGTGTGTAAT
>JAIWAT010000019.1:0-14396 GCA_048634225.1 Anaerolineales bacterium
TGCATTTCCAATTCCACCAAAAAGTAAGAACCATAAAGATTTCCTACCAATTGGTTTATTGAAATTAGCCGCCAAACATAGAAGTGAAGGAGATAAAGTAAAACTTATACGTGGAAACAAAACAAAAAAAGAAATTGCAAAAAACGGCATTTCTAATTGGTACGTTCCCGATAAAATTTTTATTACTTCGTTATTCACTTATTGGAAACCTTATGTTAAAGAGACCGTCCACCATTATAACAACTTTTTTCCAACGACAGAAATAACCGTTGGTGGAATTTATGCATCATTAATGCCAGATGATTGTAGACTGATTAAAGGGGTAACTCATGTTTGGGAAGGTTTAGACCACTGTTCTGAGAAGTTTTTTCCCGCATACGATTTAATTGAAACAAATCCACATCCCATTGACTATCAGATTTTTCACACTTCTAGAGGATGTGACCGCCATTGTTCTTTCTGTGGAACTTGGAGAATTGAACCTGAATTTATATCTAAGAATTCTGTTAAAAGTGATGTGAAATTTAAGAAATTAATTTTCTATGACAATAACTTCTTAATGAATCCCTATGTGGATAATTTACTAAATGAACTAATTGAACTTAAAAAGCAAAAAACAATTTTATGGTGTGAAAGTCAGTCTGGCTTTGATGGGCGATTGTTAGTTGAAAAACCATCTTTAGCAATGAAACTTAAGAAAGCTGGTTTTCGATATCCTCGTATTGCGTGGGATTGGAACTACAAAGACTATCCTAATATCAAAAATCAAATAGATGTACTTGCTAAAGCTGGTTATAATCAAAAAGAAATTTACGTTTTTGTCCTTTATAACTGGAAAATATCATTTGATGAAATGGAGAAGAAAAGGATAAAATGTTATGAATGGGGAGTTCAGATATCTGACTGTCGCTATAGACCATTGAATCAGACCTATGACAATTACAACCCTAGAAAAAAAGGGCAAACTAAGAACGAATATTATATACACAATAATTGGACTGATGCAGAAGTTAAACAATTTAGAAAGAATGTAAGGGAACAAAACATTTGTACAAGACATGTTTTTCCCTTTTATTCTCGCTTTTTTGAACATAAAGCAAATTGCAAAGATGTCACACGAAAAATTAAGACATCGCCGACTATTGAAGAAAAGAAAAAAGTGATGGATGATATAGGAATTGATTATTGGTTCCCAGGAAGTATTAGAAACCCAAGCACATAACCCTCTATCAGCCTGAGCATTAATAGAAAGAATGAAAAATACTTATAACAATCGTGTCATAAGAGAAATTATACCGAATATGAACATCGATGAAATTATGAAGATTACTCATACAAGAAGATTTGCTGGAACTGTCGTAGATTCAAACTTCGTTAGAAACCTCAATTCTAATATTGAAGGGATTACATTTTCATTAGAACAAGATCTAGATATCAATAAATTAAAGATGAAATTGGAAAAAGGAATTCCAAGTATAGCAATATATAATTGTGAATATTTGATTTATGGGATTCGTGGTGCCGGGCATGCCGGAGTTATAATCGGAGTCACAGAAAATGACATTGTGATCAATAACCCTTGGTTAGGTTCTGAGTATTTTATAGCCCATGAAGATTTTGTACCAGCATGGGAGTTAGAGTTTAATCAAGCAATACTCCTTGAGCCAGATACACAATCAAAATTGGGAGGGGAATAAAAATGATTCAAGACCAACTGGTGGATTTACCTGTAGATGAAAGAAGTGCTGAAAAAATAGCATACAATTGGATTAAAGGCAATATTGGCAATATACCACATGTAGGAAATCCAACAATAAAAGGTGAAATATGGAGTGTGCCAGTTCATGTTAACTATCCTAGAATTTTCAAGGATATTTCTACAGACCGACCACAAAAGGTCAGATTTATGAGTTTCAAAAATCTCGGTGAGATAAAAATTGATGCAAATAAAGGTTTAATTATAGACAAACCGACATTTTATGATATTACCCATAAAATCAACGATAATCTTAATTTTGTACAGAGAACCGTTCAAAAAGCTCTTGTGAAAGTTGGTGCCAATAAATTTGCAGAATTGCCTTTTTCTTCTCATATGCATTCACCAATGCTCGATATTTTATCTTGGATACTAGTCAATGATAGAATTGATCTATCAATTGATTTTGAACAAATAAATGAAGATGAACGTAATAAATATTATCAAAATATAGAATTACTTATTAAATATGGATTGCTTGAAATGGAAGGAGATATTCTAATTCCAGGCAATTATTTAATTGAAATTGAATCAAAAGATAATCATTATCATGAGAAATTATCAAAAGCACTTTCATTTTTTTTCGAGCAAGGTTATGAAGAAATCGAAAGTATTTTTCAAGTAATTGGTCCACATTTAACAATATCCAGCATCTGCTACGAACAATCCTTTGAATTTGGTTCTGTCATACCGCTTAATTATTTCGAAATAGAATCCGCATTTATGAAAACTTATAGAGCTGAGATCAAAAGGATTAAACTTCCGAGATATTTAGTACAGCTTGAAGCTGTGAACATTCTTGAAAGCAAAATCATTGCAGGTACAGTTACCTGGTCTGCTAATAACAATTTATTTGACAAAATGTGTTCTGAAAGAGAAGTTCTTGAACCCATCACCGCTTTAATTGAAGCTTAAAAAAATCACATTCTGTATTTTTGAGATGATATAACATATACAAGTTTAATAGGGTCGAATACAGCAATTTTCAGGATTATCCATGTTCCAAAGCAATCCTGATAAAAATTAATGCGATTAAGCATACTGTTGAATAGGGGCACAGAATTACTTTTGCACCCCCTTCCATTGCACATAATTAAAATAACAAGTGTGTACATTGTAGGTATTAACATATGTGGAGCAAGATACTAAACAAGTTCAAGAAACATCCTGCACAGGAAAAGGTCGTCAAGCTCCTGCTGGAGCGGGGCTTTCAGGTCAATGGGCAGGGGCGTGTGGTTTCAGGTAATATCGAACTGCCCCATACCCAGGTGGCCAGGGAGATCGGTGTTGACAGGAGAGTGGTAGATTCCACATGCGAGGTTATACTATCAGATGAGACCCTGACCAGCATATTCCAGAATGTATATACGATCCCATTCCTGAAAGATGTGGCACCTGCATTAGGTCTTGGTGTCATTGTAATAACACCGGGTGATGCTTCCAAGACAGGTATACTTGGCCAGGTAGCCACAGCAGTGGCAGAATACGGTTTAAGTATCAGGCAAGCAGTTACTGAAGACCCATATCTGACAGAAAATCCGCTGCTTACTATAATAACGGATGACAATATACCTGGCGACCTGATAGATGAACTAAAGAAAGTGCCCGGGGTAAAAGGGGTTACTGTTTACTGAACATAGGGTCAGATGAACCAATCGGACTTTCAAAGATATAGTTTAGCAAAACTAACCGTGTGCAAAAAAAAGAAAAGTAAGGCTGGTTATTGTCCAGCCTGTAGTAAAGGAAGTTATACCAGGTCTGCTTAACCGAACAGTGCGCCCAGTCCTTCCATTCCGCTCTCTTCAGCCTCTTCCTCTTCTTCAGCTGCGGCCTCTTCGGCTGCTGCCGGGGCTTCCTCAGCTGCTGCAACAGGTGCTGCTGCTCCGGCTGCCGGGGCTGCAAAAGCGGCTTTCTCGATAGCTTCCTGGATGTCGACGCCTTCAAGTGATGCCACCAGGGCTTTCACTCTTGTTGCATCCACATCGACATCTGCGGCTTGCAAGATACCTGTTATTGCGTCTTCTGTTACGTCCTTACCTGCATTGTGCAGTAAAAGTGCTGCATAAACATATTCCATTTCTTATCACCTTTTATCAATTGTTAACTATAATTACTTCTTTGTTGTTCATCCGAACAGGGCACCAAGACCCTCTGCTGCTGTTTCTTCAGTTTCTTCCTCAGCAGCCTCTTCTTCTGCTTCCTCAGCAGTCTCCTCCTCTTCAGGCTCGACCTCAACCTGGCTCACTGCAGCCTGGGCACCCATCTTTGCTTTCAGGTCATCGTCCAGGGCTTCATCCGATACCAGACCTGCCAGTGCCATTACATGACCCTGGGCTTTGGATAGCAAAATATCCATCACATCAGGTTCATATATCACTGCATTTACTGCCAGATTCCTTGACTCAGATGCTGCCTTTGCAAGCAGTGCCTGAATGGTGGTACTGGTCGGGTATGCCGAATTGACTGCCAGGTTGAATGCCTGCCTGGCTGCTGTCGTGAAGTCAAATGATATCTTGCCTTCATCGATAGCAAGCTTTGATGCATCGAACAACATACCGTCCTCGAAGGTGCCTCTCAGGACCAGACCCAGTTCAAGTGGATATATCTCAAGACGGGCCAGCATGGCTGCCAGTTTCTGTGAGACAACCTCACCTTCTTTAGCGACCACTTTTGTTTCCCGTATGACCACTTTCCCGCCTTCAATGGCTGCGGGAATTCCTGCCGATTGCAGTTCACCTATAATAGGCCCTGGCGGGAATGTGGTTGGTCCTTTTTCAACAGTAATATCCTTTGGCGACTTCATACCACCCTTGATAGGGGCTGGAGTTTTACTTGATTCGAGAAGTTTGAATAATTTGAACGAGTTATCGTTTGAGAATATTAAACCCGTTTCCTGGTCAAGATAATCCTTTAAAGGTTTAATATCTTCAGAAGATTCATCCAATGCTCTTGTTATCAGAGAGTTTTTGCTGACCTTGATCAGCACCGAATCCCTGATACTTGAACGCATCTGCTGGAACTGCTTAGACGGCAGTCCGTGGATGCCAATCAGTCCAACTACCGGGTAATCCCTTATATTGGATTTAATATCCCTTATCTCATCCTTCTTCCACTTGGGTATGTGCATGCTGTGGTGTTCTTCGTTCATTTAGATCACCTTCACTACAGGCCCCATTGTGGTCTTGACATAGATCGATTTGATATTCTGCTTGCCACTTACCAGCGTGTGCTCGATCCTGGATACGACTGTCTCGATGTTCTGGGCCAGTGCTTCAGGTTCCATATCCCTGCGTCCCACTGGAAGATGGAATGAAAGTCGATCCTTACTGCGCACCCTGATTGCGTTCATAGCTTTATTGACTATATCCTCAATATTCTTATCAGGAGTCAACGGCTCTGGCATCTTGCCTCTCGGTCCCAGGATCGGTCCCAATGCCTTTGCAATGGAAGGCATATAAGCAACTTCTGATATGAAAAAATCAACATTATTGGCCAGTTCCCGCGCTTTACTCTTATCATCCCCAAGACCTTCGATCTCTTCCGGGTCTAATATCATCTCTGCTCCAGCACTTTTCGCCCTCTGGGCAATATCACCTTTAGCAAAAACAGCAATCGTAATTGATTTTCCCAGGCCGCTGGGAAGGATGATCTCTTCATCCACACGGTTCTCAGGCTTGCTCATATCAACATTCTTAAGGTTAATAGCAAGGTCCACGCTTTCTGAAAATTTGCGTTCTGGCGCTTGCTCAAGCGCCTGTTTTACTGATTCTAATATATCTTCAAATGTCATATCTTCCTCCCGTAGTATTTGCCTTATGCAAACGACCACTTGATCTTCTACGGTTGTGTAAGAGTTCCTTTTACTGTGGGATAAGTATTTTAAATTATCGGTTGTCAGGGATCAGGCTTCCAGCCTGTCCCGGAACGTGCCTGCCTTTACCGCCTTCTGTGCTTCCCTTGGGTCCATATCCTCTACAGTCACACCCATGGGTACACAGGAACCGATGATCTCATTGACAGCCGATTCAAAATTTTTGGACAGCAGGCCATCACGTTTCATCCTGGCAACCTTGGCTGCCTGTTCAATTGTCAGGTTACCTACATTCTCGGTTCCGGCATTACCCGAACCTTTCTCCAGCCCCAATTCCTTCAATATCAATGCAGAAGTAGGAGGTGTTCCAATCTCGATCGTATAATTCTTTTTATCATCAAAGATTATTTTTACCGGAACCTGCATTCCGTTAAAATCCGCAGTCTTCTCATTGATACTATCCACAATTTCTTTGATATTCACACCAAGCGGTCCCAGGGCAGGACCCAATGGAGGACCGGGATTCGCCTGTCCACCCGGTACTAATGCTTCTATTACATCTCCCATTTTTTATTCCTCTGGTTATTATTTAAATAAATGATCACATTAATTCTATTCTTGCTCTTCTCGTTTCAGTACCCTCACATTGTCACCGCGAACAGTGATAGGGATAGGTACCATAGCTTCAAAGAGTTCCACTGTGATTTCTTCATGTGTTTCGTCCACTCTCTTGACCCTTGCTTTCTCGCCTTTAAAGGGACCTGAGATCAGTTCGACTATACTTCCTTCCGTGATCCCTACAACAGCAGTCTTCGGGGTCAGGAAATGTTCAACCTCTTTGAGTGTAGATGCTCCCCGTATTAAACTACGGGCATGCGGCAGGGTCTGGATTGCCACTTCTACTACATCAGGGGATTTTGCTTCTACCAGTATATATCCCTTCAACTCATCGGGTGCGAGGATGGCCGATATTTCCAGATTCTCTTTCTTTGCCATCATTGCGATGAGATTTGCTACCGAACGCTCCTGGTTGGCAGTGGTCTTCACCACATATATTTCAGTATCTCCGATTGTATCCTCATTCATGTGACGGTTCACTTAGCCCCATAATGTATAGTTAATATAATAAACTTTGCTTGACTCACACCATTTTAGGAATCTCAGTAAGGAAGAAATAGATAATAAATCCCATAACCCCGATGATTAAAATGCCTGCACCTGCTACTTTTGCAATTGTAAGGAATTCTTCTCTTGTAGGTTTGCGGGTAAGCCTGAGTATTCGGGAGTATTCACTGAACTTTAACGGTATCATCGGTGTCTTTGCAGCTTCTTTTGCCAATAGATTTCACATCCCATATATGGAATAATTACAACATCGTTTGAACAATTACTGTATCGTTTGAACAATTATTGTATCGTTTAGATAAAACAAGCCCACAGTATAATTAAAGATTAAAATACCTTTCGATTGACAGGAATTTCCTGCCAATCGAAATATGTGATTATTTCACGAAATCAATGCCGTAACGACTGGTAACATTCCGGGCGTTGCCCTTACCATATATCTGTGCAGATTTCACGCCTGTGACCACAAGCATGGTACGGATGGAATGTTCAAGTTCAGGATCGATCTGGGCACCCCATATCAACCTGGCTTCAGGGTCGATCTTGCCGTAGACCTCCTCAACCACACTCTCGGCTTCGGCTATGGTCATATCGGGTCCGCCAACAACATTGACAAGTGCTGATGTCGCACCTGATATGTCAACATCCAACAGGGGACTGCGCAGTGCCTTTTGTACAGATTCGGCAGCCTTATCCTCGCTGTCAGACTCCCCGAGCCCGATCATGGCAACTCCGCCCTTCTGCATTACTGTTCTCACATCTGCAAAGTCCAGGTTGACCAGTCCAGGCTTGGTAATTAGTTCGGTAATGCCTTTTACAGCACGCATCAACACTTCATCCGATACCTTGAATGCGGCCTGCAAAGGTAACCTTGGTACAACTTCAAGGAGCTTGTCATTGGGAACTACGATGACCGTATCTGCCACGTCACGGAGACGTTCAAGACCTGCCTCGGCATTGGTACGCCTGATAGCCCCTTCTACACTGAACGGCAGTGTGACCACGGCTATTGTCAGTGCACCCTCGGCCCTGGCAGCTTCTGCCACAACAGGTGCCGAACCGGTCCCGGTACCGCCCCCTAACCCACAGGTGATAAAAACCATGTCAGCCCCTTCAACGGCTGCCCGTATTTCGTTATCGCTCTCCTTTGCAGCATCTTCCCCGATCTGCGGCAGGCTACCTGCACCCAGGCCCTTAGTCTTCTTCTGGCCGATCAATATCTTTCGTTCGACCATAACATGTAAAAGATGCTGGGCATCTGTATTCAATGCATAGAGCTCTGCCCCGGCTATGCCCTCTTCGGTCATCCTCTGGATAGTATTTGAACCACCGCCTCCACAACCGACTACGCGGATATTCGTCTTTAAGTGTTGAAGAACTTCTTCAAGTTCTGAGTCGGTCTGGCCAAGAATGACTTTCGGTCTCATACCCTGTGTCCTTCCTTCCATTTCCGCCCGCGTGATTGCCTCTTTAATGATGGATTCCATCCTTTTATCCCTCAATTTTATTTAATCAATGTATATATTTTTAATACGTATAGGTTTTTCAACAATTTCATATACCATTTCCGGCTTTATTGTCCTGTCATCAACAGTTACTGTCTCTCCCCTTGCCAATGCACCGAACAAAGGCCCGGATGTAATCCCAAGTTCCCTGGCAAGTGCTGGACTGAATTTATTTGTGATGAGGTTAAGTATCCCATCATCCTTTTCATACCGTATATCGTAGTGTTCTTTTAGTATATTAATGCATTCATTTGTGAGTTCTTCTGCAACAAGACGGGCGCAGTCGTCATCGATTCCAATAATAGTATGGGAGAAAGACCCGTTCGTATGTTCCAGATAAGCAATACTGTATGTATCAAGGAAATCCTGGAGCCTTGCACGGTCAATTTTCTCAGCTTCACGCAACAGTTCAGGGCTAATTTGGGCCACCTTCACTTTGGGACAAACACAACTCTTACAGGCCGTCTTAATGTCAGATTTGATACTCTCCGTAATCCTTGTCCTTCCCTGAGGACAGATATCATTCACCTTTTTCCTTAACTCCAGGCAGAACTGCCACGGTACCCCGTCCATTTCCCTGATATCGCTCTCCCGCAATACATCATACCCCAATCCCACAATGATTTCAATAAGCCGGTTACGCTGCCTGGCATTCATGGATTTGCGGTCCAGGTATGCGATATCCCCGCATGACCGATCGAATGCCTGTCTTACGAGTGTTTCGTCCAGGTCGTCCAGTTTATATGTGGGGAATATATGGCCGAACGCCACACCGGTCTCTTCGATCAACTTGGTCTGCCTGGGTGCGTAATGGTTGCCTCCGAAACCAACAGCCACGGGTACATTTTCATTGTCAAGCATAAGTATTGCATTCGCCACAATGCGGCCCGCTACAGGGTCTATCCATTCCTGCTCTGAACTGCCTATTTCCACAAAAATGGAAGGCGTTTTAAGATCACTGGGACCATGGTGGGTGCTTTCAAGTGTAACCTCGAAATCTTCATTTTTGGTAAGGGTCTTTAGATTCAGGAAGATGGAGCGCATTGCCTGGGGGGCGGCTGCAGCCAGTTCCATGGGATGTCCGCCATAACTTGCCTCTTTCGTATTGCCAGTGGGATGCACGGTAAGTATCTGTCTCCCGTCCTTACTGCGGTGCCTGGAAGCAAAGATTATCACATCCGAATCCAATCCACATGCTTCCAGTTGCCTGTCCAGCCCGTCCTGGTAGATATGCAGTCCTTCTATCTCCACCAGCCTGAACATCTTGAACTCAAAGGCTGCAGTGACCTTTTCACAATCAACCTCTATAGGCTTCCAGTCCCTGATCTGTTGCAGCATGTCCCCTATGTTCTGGCTTGCAGGGTCCTCGTTAGAAATGATTATGGTTACTTTTTCGTTTTCAGTCTGTATTGATAATATTCCGGATACACCACCTTTTAATTGGAAAACGGTTTAATGTGGTATAAAGTATATTAACATTTATCAATTAAAAAAGTTACACCACAAAATATATATGTTATCATCTGTATTAATTTTAAATGCACGGGAGGAAAGTTTCTTGGATACGAACCAGATGGATTATATTACAATATTTATATGGCTATATAATATCGGAGCCGCATTTATAACACTATTCTTGATCATCCAGATACTTCTTATGTCCCGTAAAGTTGAATCTGATGTTATAAGGGCACGTCTGTTCCTGAACACAGAACTTATTAATGAGACCTGGAAATACATCTCTATAGCCGGGGCCGCATTTGCTATTAATGCTGTGGCCGGATTTGCGAAATTCAATATGGGTATACAGACATATTACCTCTGGGAGATTACTGAAGCCATTTTCTTTGGAGCTTTTATTGCAATGATATACCAGTGGTATCAGTTCATAGGCGGACTGATAGTGCGGACTGAAAATGCAGACTGAAAAACAAAGTAAATAATCTATCGGATCAGTAATAACGGCACAATATCATATCCCGGTTATTTTCGGGCACTGATTAACAGTGCCTCCCTTAATATCGATTCAAAATAACCCCATCAGGTGTTAAGATATAATTATAGCGTCCGATCGCTTTGTCTGTGAACAGTAGATTGTGGATTATAAGTTTTCTCTCTGGTGTATCAAAGTCAAGATCTACCTTGAACTCCATCACTCCGTCCATTATGAACTTTAACCTCTCGATGGTGCGTTCATCTATAGCCGGGGCCAGGGTGAAAAGTGCTACATGTTTCTGGAGCCGGACCCTGCGTGTTATGGTCTCTATCAGCCTGTAAAGTTCATGTAGTCCTTCATCGGATGTGTTCAATAAAAGTCCGGTAAGGGAATCTATTACAATCCTGATATGGTCTTTTAATAATTTCCTCTTTCCCTCATTGATCAGGCTTGCAATAGTTGCTATGTTCTGTTCCACTTCAATGAACCTGGCAGCTTGCATCTGTTCATCGATATCGACACCACTGATTTCCATTGTAAGGGGATTGACCATGACCAGGTTTCCTTCATCTTCATATTTTCCTGTATCAAGCCCATGTTGCCTCATCTTTGCTCTCATGTCATGAAGTGGAAGCTGGGTAGAAATATACAATACCTGTTCACCAAGTTCCAGAGCGCATCTGGTAAACTGGATACACATGGACGATTTACCTGCCCCGGTGGGGCCAAGTAATAGAATATTAGTCTGTTTTGGGAGTCCGCCCTCTATGATCTGGTCCATTCCAGGTATACCGCTGGGGACCCTTGTGATTTCTGTTATCCCGAAAATTCTAACCACCTGTTTTGGTATCTGGTATTAAAGTATAAATCTATTTTTATTTACTAAACTCCAAAATGGTTGATAGGATTATGTACTCCGGGCGCAGCGAGGATTTTCTCATGGTCCCATCTCTGTTTCAGAGAGAGTGCAGCATATAACACATTTTGGGCTCTCCTTAACATAGTGTGGCTAACATCACTATTCAGGATATAATGTTAAACATGGAATCGCATTGCCTGAATTAATGGACTGGATTAACAGGATTGGCAGGCTATGAAATTGGCTCACCCTATCCTGTAAATCCCGTTTAATATTTACCCACTCAATATTGGGGGAGATCCTTATATTCAGGTCTCGTTACATCTTGTCCGGGTTATACCGGTGACTTGAATATATAAAATCATGCTTTGAATACTGTAAAAAAAAATAAAATAAGGGTTTAACACCCTATTTTTTCTAATTCCCTATCAATTTCCTCAAGCTATTATGGGAAATATGGTAATTCTCTGCTACATTTCGTTCTGCGAATGCCATTGCATCCCGGGAGGTTATCCCTTGTGCAATGGATTCATCTCTCATTTCATAAATCTTCGATATTATTTCAAATGTATCCATTTTTAATCAGCCCCTCTATTGACCAACCCACATTTAAAACTATTCGTAATAATTAATAATATTAGATCTAAAAATACTTAAAACAGTATGAAAGTTACCCCATAATATATCGAATAAGTTATATTTTAAATAAATTAACTCTAACCATATCGATTATTTAATAACTCCCAATAATTCCGGACACCTGTTATCATAATTTCCACAGTAAATCCAGACCTTAAAATCAATACATTTAACATATTCATTTCCAATTAACCTGATTAAATGGAATCCCATATACTCATAGACTCATACGGCCGCAAAATAACAAGCCTGCGCGTATCAATAACCAGTAAATGCAATCTTAACTGTTTCTACTGCCACAACGAAGGGCAGAGCGGCCATGAGGAAGAAATGAGTGTGGACCTTATTATCAGGATCATCAACAAGGCCGTCAGCCTGGGTGTAACAAAAGTGAAGTTCTCAGGAGGTGAGCCATTGGTCAGGAAGGATTTCGAGGAAATACTCACAAGGCTTCCCAAACTTCGAAATGTTTCTGCCACAACGAACGGGGTGATGTTATCCAAAAGAGCCAAAGGGCTCAAGGCAGCCGGACTTGACCGGGTTAATATCAGCCTTGATACACTTAACCCCGATACCTATGCTAAAATATGCGGGTGCAACAGTAACATCCATCAGCAGGTACTGGACGGGATATATGCTGCAGTGGATGCAGGGTTGACCCCAATTAAGCTGAATATGGTGATGCTGGAAGGTGTCAATTCCGGTGAAATTAATGACATGATCTCTTTTGTAAAGAATTTCGATAGGAACGTGATCCTACAGATAATAGAACCTATGGACTTTAGCAATGACGGATTGCTCATGGAAATGGATATTATCAAAAAAGAACTGGAATCCAGGGCATCATCCGTGGTCGAGCGCAAGATGCACCGCCGGAAGAAATACATGGTGGATGGTGCAGAGATCGAACTCGTGAAGCCTATTGATAATTCAGTGTTCTGTGCCAACTGCAACCGGCTAAGGGTGACATCTGACGGTAAACTAAAGCCCTGCCTGTTGAGAAATGACAACCTTGTGGATGTAAGCCATGCCAGTGACAGTGAGCTTGAAGCTTTATTCTATGAAGCAATGAAAAATCGTGAACCTTTCTATAAAGGCAAGCCTCAGGAAGTCAGTATATAAAGTATGCTTGACGTGATAAAGGTCTCGATGATAGCTGCAATGAACAATAACGGGACGATCACTGTGACAAAGAACCTGATGGCACTGAACAGTTCATATTTGAACCTGATATCCTTTATCTTGAATATTTTCTGAAATGCAAGAACCCCCAGTCTCAGGCCCATGCTGGCACTGATAAATATCATAGGCAGTTCAATAATACCATGGGGCAACAAGGCGAACAGTACCACAAGCATGCCATACTCCTGTACTGAACTGAAGACCACCACACCAATGAAAAAACCGTTGACTATAATGAAGATAACAGGCCAGATGCCGAAAACAATACCAAGCAGCATGGCAATAAAACTGTTCAATGTATTGTTTGCGAAAATAATCAGCATGATCATTATGGGTGATTCATCTGCGATCCAGCCGTATGATTCCTCGAATTGCCCCATTAGCTCGTCAATAATACTTGGGTCTAAGTATCCTGCCACATATCCCGCTACCGTTGCAAGCAGGAACAAAGTAATAATAACAAGAAGGTAGGGGCGCAGTGGTACCAGGTATGCCTTTGCCTCAGTGGTAAAACCCTTCCTTTCGACATAATAGTACTGTTCGTTCTGGTTCATATCCCGAGTACCATCCTTATAGAGTTACGTGTGGCAGGTGCCAGGCCCAGTACTATGATCGTCAGTTTCATCAGGTCCCTGAGCCGCCTGGACTCATTGTCCTCATCGAACTGGGTATCAAGTATGAATATTACCGGAATGAATATGATAAGCTTTAGCGGGACCATGATTGCGGCCGTGCCTGTAAGATCGATCATGAAGGTGGGTACAACGTGTTTTTCATAATATCCCAGATAATCCACACCCACAAAAGTGGATGATGCATCCAGCAGGTGTGCACATAAGATGCTGATATTAATACGTTGTGTGAACATAGAACAACCTCTGTTCCTGGCCAGAAGGTATGTTGCTGCTGTCAGCCCGGTACCAAGAAGGACGATAACAGCGAAATGCACAGGATTGACGATATGTTCTGCCGACAACAGTATTCCTACATTGACCAGTGACCACAATATGCCGGCGGCTGCAAAGGCTTTTTTCCAGTCATCCACATATCCTGACCTGTGCAGCCTGATAGAGATGAACAGCAGCAGGACAGTTATCGCGAACATCAGTAAATAGATTGGCGGGGTAATGAACAGGTATTTAATTGGCGGCTCGAACAGTTCGGCATCCTCGATTACCCTCAGGGTTGAGCCCGCGATGATGTACGGGATGATGACTTTGATAAAATCCCAGTCCGCCCTTACATCCATTTTTTCAAGTAGTTTTAACACGCCGAATAAACACAAGCCCAGTAATATCGCCCATGTTATTGTGTTTACAGGGTTGTAGCCTGTATCATAGATGATAGGATCGATATAATATCTGTAGATAAAATCCTGTATGCCCTCACCAGTCCCCATGTTTTATAACCTCTTACGATATTATATGGTATGTTTCATATGAATGAATCAAATTCGGATAATTTTAAATCAAGATGGATGCTGCTACCCAGAAATGTGGTTGTAGGCAACGGAGTGATCAATGATATCGGTAATGTTTGCAACGCTCTTAAGCTTAATGGGAATGCGTTAATTGTCAGCGGAC
>JAIWAT010000020.1:0-14276 GCA_048634225.1 Anaerolineales bacterium
GCACTATTTGAAAAGTTGAAATTACCTGCTTTATCATAGACTTTTATGGCAAAATACCATATTACAGGATCAGGATCAAGCTCTTCAACAATAGAAATTTCATCCGATCCATTCTTATCAACATCATAAGAAAAACGATAAAAAGTAGCATTATCAAAATCTGCTGGAGTACCTATTGATTTATTAGAATAGCGGATTTCATACTTATAGGCTGAAGTATCTTCATAATAATCATTACCAACAGCAGTCCAGTTGAGAATCACAGCGCCATCTAAAGTACATCCTGTATAAGTCTCTGCATGTAAATCATAAATGCGTCCCGGCGGTATAGTATCATAAATAATCTCGCCAGTAAGCAAATTATATGTCACAGTATCATTGAACACTTTTTTCCCGTCAGTGAATAAAATATTCACAGCACCACGATTTTTTTCATAAATGTACTCATGATCTGTGAAGTTCAGGATAAAACCATGGGATTCCACGATTGTTTTCATTCTATCCTCGAATTCGAGAATTATTGTTGTATTAGAAACATTAAAAGGATCAATTTCACCGTTCTCAGAAGAGACCATTAATGCAATTCCATATTCTTCCCTGATATTTTCAAAATTATTATATGCCCTGTCTGATTGTAATATGGATGTTTGCTGCCCGGAATTGGCTACAGAATAAAGGACTGTCCCCATCCCGATAACAATAACGGCTATTACAAAACCTGTAAGTATAAGTATCTGTGCTGATGTATCGGATTTGAAACAGACTTTATCTTTCATTTATACCACATCGTTATCCGGATTTCTAACAGGCCGTATGAGTATACTTTTGCTGTAGTTGAATATAGGATGCTGTTGAAGATTAAACGTTCCCTTTGCTGGCTGTATGTAGATTGATCATGTCCTGCAAGATATATTACAGTGCCTCTGTCAAAGGGTGCTTCTATAAAGGTAATTTTTGGATAAGCCACATCATTACCTGCATCATTTTGAGGTACTATCATGATGCTATTATCTGAGTTAATATTTCCACTTGACAATAAGCCCTTTAAATAAAATGCTGAAATCGTCCCATCAGTTCCCGGAAGTGTTCCATCTTCAGTGCAAGACTGTGCAAGTGGGTGTAAATATGATCTATTCGTTTGAGAATAATTAAAATAGTCAAAATTGCCCTGTCCATCCCCAATTCCAATGAATTGAACTGTATTGTTTGTATTATATCCTACTTCATGTTTTACACCTATAAACCCATACCATGAGTGATTATCCGGATCAACAGCTTCTGCTCTTTCATCGATTCCTGTTATGGAAGCACATTCGGCAAGAAGGACACCACCATCTGAAACCCATTCAGTAACATTTCTGGCAGTATCATTATCCATGTTGTCTTCGGTGATATTAGTATGAGGAATTATGAGTATGTCAAAGTTTCTGAGGTCTCCATTTGTTATACTGTTATTATCAAGTACAGTATAAGTTATTCCAGAATCTGAGTAATAGTTTCTCATAGTACCGTGATTAGGATAGACAGCAATTCGGGGTCTGCCTGTCAACCAAGTTGTATGTGTGTAATTGAAATTTTCCACTGATTTATGAACTGTGACCTTTTTAGAAGAATCATTATGTGCAAGTGTAAGCTCTTTTCCTAGTATATCCATAGCAGGAGAGATTGAATTCACAGGATAATCTGTTCCATTAATAGTAATATTCAAAAGCTCTGTATTGCCTGACCAATCAATGGTAATATTAGAAATTGTTAAATCATATAATGCTTTATTGAAAATTACTATACCAATTATTTTACTATTGTTAAGATCATCAAATGCAATACTTGAAGTATCAATTTCCAGATATTTTGAATCACCATCTCCTTCAGGAATTTTTACATTGAAATTGGTAGTTGAAATACTTACATTCTTTTTAGAACCATCGCTTAGATTAAAGGTCATGTTAATTTCTGTGTCTGTTATACTATTATTGAATTCAATTTTGTCAATCTTACAAGATGGTACTTCTATGGGATTTTCAGCCCAATCTCTAATTTGGTTTTCAATAATAGGTGTCAGATCAGCAGCGTCAACCACATAAGGGCCACCGTAATACTCATCCACATCATAACTTTGTTCTTCTCCCCATGGTTCAGTTGTACTATTTATTTTAACCAACCTAGCCGCAAGAGTATCCCCTGGATATTCTTTTCTCGGATCTTGTAACAATTGATATACAGGAATCCCAAGATCAGAGATTCTTAAAATAAGATTATATGCTGTTATGTTGTTATTCTGATTGCCATCCATCGGGATAATTAGTGAACCATTATCAAACCATTTGTCAGTAATATACGTACCATTAAGATTTCCAACCCCACCGGCAGGTGCTCCCTTTGTAATTATAATCTCATTAAAGGATATGCCGTTTGCACTTGGATATCCATTTCGAATAATTGGAAGATACCTTCCTCCATCATAAAGTTCGACATTATATACAACATTATCTGGCAGGGTATCATTAATAAATTCATTCATCTCATCGAATTTTTTTTTAGATATATAATATTGCAAATTATTATCATAACCAGTATATCCAGGTGCTGGGCTGTTCTTCAGTAGATCAATTGTATCTTCACCGTAATGCATGAGTTGAGTCTTTGATTGGGCATCCGCCTGCTGGATACCAGTTGGGGCCTGGGATACTACAAATAACACAGCAGTAATGATCAACAAGGCACCCAGAAAAGCCTCGATGGTCATCATCTGGGCTGTTTCATTATTTGTTATGTTATTCGTTTTTTTCATTTTTACCACACCCAGATAGTAGTTACAACTGGATACTCATCATCATCAAATGTTCTGTCAAACCAAGTAACCCCACCTGTTTGTACTTCTATATTGTCTACGTTGAATTGAACGTAAAAAGTGTTTCCTGGGGTATCCCAACTCTCACCAATATAAGTTTCTATTGTCTCGATTGGAATAAAAAAAGCTACTTTAACATTCTCATTTTCTATTGGCATACCTACAATACCATTGTCTCCTGTAGTAAATTCAGATTCATTTTTCCATACAGTATACTCATTTGAGTCTGGGCTATAATGATTCAAAGTATCATTGTTTTTAATTTCAATATCAATTTCTATTTTTTTGATCTTTCCATCTTTCGATGGATTAGAAAGAGTCCAATTCGAAATTGAAAAATAAAATCCACCATTAAACCTTATTGCATTGAAATTCTCATATTTTATTCCAAATAACGGTTTTGTTGCAACATAATTATTATTTCTTAGTCCATATAATTCAGCACCATCGAAACCACCAGAATAGTGTTGGTTCAATATTGAATAACGCACAACTGTAGCTACATCTCCTCTATCTTCCACCATTTCAATTGCTCTATTGTCGGCTTCAGTTACATTAAAATTGTTTTCATCAATCGGCCTTATTTGCATATAGAAATTATATCTTCCAATACCCATAGCCCTGGATGCATTATCAGTTTCTGGATTTGATGCCGACGATACAGGATATTCCCACCACGTACTTTCTTCATCACCATGAGGTTCCATGATACTGTAGACTTTATTGGAATCCAGTGCATTGTTTTCCTTATTTTCCTGAAAACCAATTTTATTAATATCTGAATAATTTTCCTTGTACCAAACAGTTTCCCAATCAGTCCCCTCATCAACATCACTTTCCCAGTACCCCTCATCCTCAACCAATAACGTAACTGCCCGGTCGGCTGTAGGATATAGCTCTTTTGAATATCCAGAATAAGGTGTTACCATACTGGAAAGGACACTTACTGCAAACACAAATGCAATGATAATAACAGCTACAGCCGTTAAAAAGTCCATACTAATAATGGCTCTTTCATCCCTCGGTAAATAGAATATTCTCATGGTCTTATCCCTGGGAAATCGTAATATCAGAAGTGTTACTTTCTATCAATATTTTTCCGGAAGCACTGGAAGCCGATCCATTAATTTCGATAAGGGCATCAATAGAGTTCAATGGAACATAAGCGGTGACGCTTTTTCGCATAGATGTCATTTTTAATACTTTATTGCCTACCTCAAAAGGGTTATCATCTGATATTTCAACAAAATAACCCGTGCCTGCGATTTCAGCAGGTACATCCAGGAAAATTCTATTTGCCCCGTCAACTGGGGTAGTAAGATAAGTGTTTGTAATAGCAGAAGAAATAAGGTTGCCGGTATCTGTCAATTCAATATAGATCGCCTGTCTTGATGTATTGTCTACCACTGAATTGAATGTCAGGGTCATTAATCCCAGGAATATCATTGAAATTGTAAATATTAAAATATATTCCACAGGTATTGCCTGCCCCTGTTCATCGTTAAGCAGCACCCTCATTTTTTATTCACTCCGCTCTTGCCAATATCTTTGTCTCGTAAATTGAAAGCTGAATATAATTACCGCCGCTTATTTTTATCTCCACTTTGTCATTGGATGGAATAACTGTAAAAGAAAAACCAGTATGTGATAAAGTATCATTGAAATCATTGAAATACCGCTCCCATGAGTCATTATTCTGGCTGGATATCGTGATATTAACACTAGTCACTTCCCCTGAATAATGACTGACCCTCTCTTTAAATGAAGTCCTGACCTTTCCAGTCCCTTCACCACCAGTAGAACTATTTGCTCCTGTGACATTGATTATATGGATCATCAGGCCGATATTACCTGAGCCAAGATCACTTGCATAGATCATCGGGTCTATTTCCATAAACGAACTGGTTGAATATTTGGAAAACACGGCACCGTTTTCAAAGACCACGCTCCGTGATTTATAATTATAAGTTATTGTACCCGGTACCGCAGTAACAGGAATACTGCTGCCAGTGTAATTTATCTGGATTTCAGTATTATTGGGCTCAACAAATATTGATCCGCCGCCCATTTCCACTTTAGTTATCCGGCCCATACCCGCACCGGTGACCGGACCGTTTATGATTTCCAGGACATCATTCTGCAGGACAGAAAAAGAATTCTGGGCGTTGGATACCTGGGTAGTATATTTTATCGAATCAATGAAGGGAATTCCAGTAGTATAGACAATCCCCACAGAAACCATGACAATACTTAATATAAGGATTATTCCAATGACAGGGGATACTCCACTGCGGTCCTCAAGCAGATTCTTATAGTTCATAGGCAACAAGCAGGTAATTTTCATTATTGGTTATTTGACACGCTACTATATAAGATTTTTATCGTCTAAATGCCGGTATAGCGTATCTCTCTGGACAGGCTCACGCCCCGCACCCCTGATGACCCATTTAAATTCCTCAGGCGGCATGTATTCCCCATTGGCTGCCCCCGCGCTCTTTGATATCCTCTCTTCGACCAAAGTGCCGCCCAGGTCGTTCACACCACACAGCAGTGAGAATTGTGACAGCTTCTTACCCAGCTTAACCCAGCTGCCCTGTATGTTTTTCACATGCGGGAACAGCAATATCCTTGCCATGGCATGTACCATAAGGTCCTCGACACCCGTTGTAGCATATACCCCCGCTGCCATCAGTTCTTTGCCCAGGGGATTATTATAAGGCATGAACGGCAGCGGTACAAACTCAGTAAAACCTCCGGTCGCAACCTGGATATCCCGTATCCTGAGTATATGGTCAATACGCTCCTCTTCGGTTTCGATATGCCCATACATCATTGTCGCTGTGGTGGGTATGCCTTCACGATGCGCCGCCATTATCACTTCTGTCCACTGTTGTGCTGTAAGCTTATCAGGGCATATCTCACGGCGGACCCGGTCTGAAAGAATTTCGGCAGCAGTACCGGGCATTGTATCCAACCCTGCCCGTTTTAATTCCCGAAGGGTTTCTTTAATACCTGTTTTACTGTTATTAGCCATATGAAATACTTCCATGGGCGAAAAAGCATGGATGTGTAGCTGTGGGAACCTGGATTTTATGCCGTCAAGAATGCTGCAATAATCTTCAATAAACATATCTTCCATCAGGCCGCCCTGGATACATACCTCTGTAGCACCAAAACGAACAGCTTCACCTGCCCTGTCAATGATCTCCCTGGTGGTCATCCTGAACCCCTCATGTCCTTTAAATGCACAGAACCTGCAGGTACCAATGCACTGGTCTGAGAAATTAATATTCCTGTTGACGACATATGTGGCAGTATTGCCTACCAGGGTGGCCCTTAACCTGTCGGCCAGCTTAAATATAAGAGTCGGGTCACACCGCAGCAGTACCTGGGCATCTTTCTTTGTTGCTTCCCCGGCAAGTAAACGATCGATCATGTCGTCAGGCATCCCGGCCGGGATATCATTGAAAATATCAGTTAACAAGGCAGCATATTGCAGGTTCATGACCATTACCTTCTTTTGGTCGTTTGTCAATCTGGAAAGTATATAAGCTTTTATAGATTCCGGGGCGGGGTAATCTTCAAATGGCGGGTATACCTATCACTGGACCGGTATTGGCCGATAATACGAGAACTGCCTCACTGTCAAGTCCAATCTTGTTTGAGATAGAGAATAACTAAGAATTTGCCATTATATTACTCCGAACAGACTTGCGAAAAATTGGACTATTTTTACAATCGTAACCTTAATCAGCATTGATATTCCAACACCCTCATAAGCTATATCCCCGCTTATCAGGGCAGCTTGAGTTTCACCTACAGGGTCAGCAGAATTTCTAATTCTGTCAAGTGTTTCTTCATTTGAAATTAATCTCAGTGTTGGACTGTCTGGTTCACCACTTTCCAGGTCAGTAATAAACCCTTCCTGGTCTGTAACTGCTGTCAATTCAATATTTTCACCAGGTTTTTCAACGATAATATGTATGACCTGTTCAGCAAAGACAGATTTGATCAGGGGTAGATTAGGAATTATTTCACTGACATGGAGATTATAGGTATTTAGAAAGAAATCCTTGATCTCATCTTCGGTTATTGCTGAAGCAGGAGTAATAATGATACTGGCTGATACAACTGCAAACAACAATAATAATTCACAAAACTTACTTAATTTGATCATTTTCTTCCCTCCATTGATAAAATAACCGCACTTATATTCATTTTTAGATTCACTTCATATAATGTTTTTGTTCGAAAATGATACAGTGAAACGAAAAATCAAATGTTACACGATTTAATTTTATTCCTAAGGCTAATATAGTTTATACAATATAAAATGATTAACCATTAATAACTTTAATCATCCAATAATCACATGTATTGATATTACATAGGGGGATTCAAATGGATATAATTGAAGAAATCAAATTCCCTTCTACGGATAATGAATGGATTCCAAAAGTCCTCATAGGAGGTTTCCTTGGAACAATACCCATCATCAATTTTTTTGTATATGGATATTACATGAAAGTGCTAAAAGCAGCCAGTGAAGACACTCCAGAATTACCAAAATGGGACGATTGGGGTAATCTGTTCATCAGTGGTTTGATCGTATTCATAATTAGCACGATTTACTTTCTTGTACCGGTCATTGTAGCGTCTTTATTCTTAGGAGGACTTATAATCAGTGCAATTTCCACTGGCACTATGAACCTGGAAATTATTGGAGCTGCAATGGGAGGCTTTTTAATAAGCATCTTCCTACTTTTGATTTCCAGCTTTATACTTCCCATGGCCCTGTCAATGTATATCAAAGAAGACTCCATAGGTGCAGCCTTCAGGATAGGGGAATTACTGTCCAGGATCAAATCAGTTCTTGGAGATTACCTGATAGTAATTGTTGTGGTGTTCATTCTTTTCTTCATTTTGGGCATGATTGCCAGTATCCCATTTTTTGGCTGGGTGATATTTTTATTGGGCAAATTCTACATATTAGTTGTGGCAGCAAGTATGTATGGCAAGGTTTACACCCAATCAAAAGCTCAAAATTAATACAACACGGATATACTAAAGTGGATGCAAGATCTCCCCGAGTTCAGGGCAAATAGGATTAAATGAAAATAAATAAAAAAGCTGACCAGGCATCCCCGGCTGGCTAATACTCTTCACAGAAAAGTTCAGGCGTTCAGGATATTCTCCACTTCGTCCTTATCCACATCCATTACATGTGGAATTCCTGACACTTCGGCAGCCTCTCTCGTAATGGCTGCGATATCATCCCGCTCGATATACCGCAGAGCAAACTTCCTGTTCCCGGTCATCAACTGGCGCATACTTTATGCCAGTTGTATGGAGTCGTGTACATGCCAATGGCACCCGCAGGAGACGACGGAACTGCCGTTTAAATTCCAACGGTTTGAAAATCACAGGTAAACCTTATCATGATGTTCGATATCAAGAAAAAGAACAACTTTTGATTCTTCAAACACCCTGAAAGTCAGAACGAATGACCCACCCACATGGACCCTGAAACGATCCTCATGTTTCAGGTGTTTATAATGATATGGATTTTGGATCACTTCATAAATCTTATTTCGGCAAGCCCTTAAAAGAACCTTGTTTTTTCTTTGTAACTTTTTAAACTTTTTATTAAGCGTTTCAGTGATCTCGAATTCATACGGCATAAAAAACACTCTTACAATCCAAAATGTTCATCAAATTCATCAATTGAACCAAAATGGGTTCTTTTATCATCATTTTCGATTTTTTCTAACTCGGTAAGATATTCCGGATTGTATTTTTTATGCACATCACTGTCAATTTCGTTTATGGTGATCTCTAATAGGATTATTTTTTCTTTAATAAAATCCAGGTCACTTACGATATGTTTTAATATTTCTACTTCAGACATGAGTTTCACCACATTAGTTCTTCATTGTCTTTGGAATACTTAAGACATATACACTGGTTATCACATTACTTATCAGTAATTTCATTCATTGTTACTAATTTCCCATCACCCACATGATCAAAAAGTTCATGCAGATTTAGATAAAAAACAAGCCGACCAGACATCTCCGGCCGGCTAATACTCTTCACAAAAAAGTTCAGGCGTTCAGGATCTTCTCCACTTCGTCCTTATCCACATCCATTACATGTGGAATTCCGGACACTTCGGCAGCCTCTCTCGTAATGGCTGCAATATCATCCCGCTCGATATACTGCAGAGCAAACTTCCTGTTCCCGGTCATCAACTGGCGCATACCCTGGGCCAGCCGCTGGAAGTACGTATACACACCAATAGCACCGGGTGGGATATCAGCGAACCTGTCGCCATACATCTTTTTAAGTTCAGGTGCAGTGATGAATATTTCCTCGATACTGCTACCGAACCTGCTGATATACACAGGCACATGCCCCTCATTGATCTTCTTGCCGATAGTCTTGCCCACCATGGCAGCCGCCAGCGGACCTCTTGCCATACCAATAAGCTTGTTGTACGGGGTCGGTCCAGGTCCTTGTCGGACTTGATCTTGCTACGAAGATATTCCAGTTCATTTACCGTTGTTACCATCACTTTCCTCACCTTTTGGACCTATTTACCGTTTAACAGACTTTCTACCTTGATAGGGGTCATCTGTCCAATGGTATTCTTCATTCTCAACAACTACCGGACCAAGGGCACACGCACCTACGCAATTAACAGTCTCAAGCGTATACTCGCCGTCCGCTGTGGTATCACCAGCTTTGACATCCAGTTTGCGCTCCAGTTCTTCCAGCACTTTTTACGAGCCTCTTACATGGCAGGCAGTACCCATACATACGTGTATCTGTTGCTTGCTCTTGGGCTTCAGGCTGAACGCCTTGAAAAAAGTAGCAACGCCAAATACCTGGACATTTGGGTTTTGTAATTTCGTTGCGACATATATCTACACAAGCCTTAACTTGCAAAAAGGTACAGGCAATATACTTCTTTTAAATGCTATTAGTAGTTTGCTAATTTAAACGATATTTATAAATATTATAATACAATAGTCAGATGTCGGCAACCTATTTGTGGCTCATCACCAATTCATGGAAATCTTTCATATCTCTAAAAAATACAACCCGTTAATCGAATACAGGTCTTACTACTAATCTGTAAATACATGTTCAATGAGAACCATAACTTTTCATTGGGGTTGTGAGTGTTATGCTGGAAATTCTAACTTGATCGGCCATATCCGTAAAAATAATAAGCAGGAGGCAAAATCGTGAATCTTAGAACACCAAACGCAAATGAAGCTACCGGGACCTCTAACCGTTCCAGGAACGTGGCACCGGTATCAGGAATATGTACCCGCTGTGTGGACGGGTGCAGAGGCAACTGTGAGATATTCCAAGCCACTTTCAGGGGCAGGGAAGTACTATATCCCGGACCCTTTGGCGAGATCACAGCAGGAGCAGACAAGAACTACCCGGTCGACTATTCCCATCTGAACATCAATGGATATGCAGTGGGTGCATTCGGTCTGCCCGCAGGAGTGGAATCAGGACCGGATACAGCTATTTTCCCTAACGTGGACACTGAGACCGAATACGGCTGGGACCAGAAGGTCAAGATGAAAGTGCCTATCTTCACAGGAGCCCTGGGTTCCACAGATATCGCACGTAAGAACTGGGAACATTTTGCAGTGGGTGCAGCTATTTCAGGCATTACCCTGGTATGCGGCGAGAACGTCTGCGGTATTGACCCTGAACTTGAACTGAACGCCGAGGGCAAGATCAGCAAATCCCCTGAGATGGACCGCAGGATCGAGACCTACATGAAATACCACGAAGGATATGGCGAGATACTGGTCCAGATGAATGTAGAGGACACCCGCCTGGGTGTGGCCGAGTATGTGGGCAGCAAGCATAACCTGGAAACCATCGAACTGAAATGGGGCCAGGGTGCCAAGTGTATCGGCGGCGAGATCAAGGTGAAGGATATTGAGCGGGCCGTTGAACTGAAGAAAAGGGGATACATAGTTACTCCGGACCCTGAAGCCCATGATATCAGGGAAGCATACAAGATCGGTGCTATCCGTGAGTTCGAGAGGCACTCCCGCCTGGGCTTTGTCACAAAGGAAGATTTCATGGCAGAGATCGACAGGCTGCGTGACCTGGGATTCAAGCGTATCACACTGAAGACCGGAGCATACCCGATGGTGGAGACCGCCATGGCAATGGCATACAGTTCTGAAGCAAAGATCGACCTGCTCACCTTTGACGGTGCACCGGGCGGCACAGGCATGAGCCCGTGGCCTATGATGAACGAATGGGGTACACCCACATTCTACCTACAAAGCCAGGTTCATGAGTTCGCTGAAATACTTAAGGCACAGGGCAAGAGAGTACCTGACCTTGCAATGGCTGGCGGTTTCTCAAGCGAGGATGGTGTGTTCAAGGCCATTGCAATGGGTGCACCTGATGTAAAGGCAGTATGCATGGGCCGCGGGTTGATGATACCGGGCATGGTGGGTAAGAACATTGGCAAATGGATCGAGGAGGACGACCTGCCCAAGACTGTAATCCAGTACGGGCGCAGGGTTGAGGAGATATTTGTCCATTATGAGGAGCTGCTGGACAGGTTCGGCAGTGATATCAAGGATATTCCGCTGGGAGCTATTGGTATCTACAGTTACTGCCAGAAGACCAGGACCGGACTGCAGCAGTTGATGGCTGGCAGCAGGAACTTTAACCTGTCCACCATCTCAAGGAAAGACGTGATGTGCCTTACCGAGGAGGCTGCGAAGGTCTCAGGCATTCCGTACGTGATGGATGCATACAGGGAAGAAGCAGAAGCTATCCTGAACCAGTAGAGTTTCTGCTGGTTCTTTTTTTTCTTTTTTTGCTTCCAATATTATATTTACATTTTCGTTTTTGAAAGATATCCGGAGGCAGTTCGATATCCTTAAAAATTTAAAAACCATTTCCATAACGGTACAAAAAATATTGTTTTACCGTCTGCTTCCTCTCTATCTTCTGTATCTTCGGTTATTACAATACCACTCTCTAAATGAAAGATCTCCATTGCACTGTATAATGCTTTGACCTCTCTCTTTCTTGTGCGCTCTTCTTCAAGGTTCCAGCATACCTGAATAGCTTCTTCTGGTTGCAGTCCATCTTTTACGATGAAATCCACTTCTCCTGCATTGCTTTTCCAGTAAAACACTTCCTTTTTGCGCCTCTTCAATTCCACAAACACAGCATTTTCCGCAAGGCGCCCCCTATCCTCTGAGAACTTGAACGACACAGCATTTCGCAGACCTGTATCAATGCAATATATCTTTTTCGGATTTACGGATTGGACTTTTAGCGAAGGAGAGTATATGGGTACCGCATATAGAAGATATGCTTCAGTCATGTATGCAATGTATTCTGATATGGTCTCAAGCCCAAAGCCGAGAGCATTTCTTGTTTTTCTCATGCTGAAAGGATTGGCTATGTTTGTGAGAAGATAAACTGCAAGTTCCTTTGTTTTTCCAGGGTTTGTGTTATACCTGTCCACGATGTCCTTGTAAATAATATCGTCAAAGTACTGGTTTAAAAGGCGGCGTTTATAGTTATCATTAACAAAAAACACTTCGGGAAAGCCGCCCCACTCAAGATACTTTTTCAGACTGAAAAGCACTTTTGATCGTGTCTGTGTGCTTATTGTTTCCGTGTTGTTTATCTGTATGTCTGAAAAAAGCAGAAACTCCCTGAAACTTAAGGGGAATACCTCTACTGATAAGTTTCTTCCGGTAAGCAAAGTGGAGTATTCTTTCTTTAACAGGGAGGCAGATGAGCCGGTAACAAAAAAATTATTAATGTGTTTCAGGTCATATTTTTTCCGGACCCACATCTCCCAGTCTTTTTTTCTTTGAACCTCATCAATGAAGACAAAATTGTCAAATGCAGGGTTAAGCTCGCTAAGATAGCTTTCGTATATCTCTTCTGGAGAATAGTGTGCAAGTGCAGCATCCTCGAAATTTATGAGAAGAATATTCTCGGCTGCTACGCCACTTTTCAGAAGATGCTCAATGACCTGGTAAAGCAGGGTTGATTTCCCGCTTCTGCGTACGCCTGTGACAATTTTTACCTCCCTTAATTTCAGGAGGTCAATAAGCTCTGTTGATTTTTTCCGCTGCCTTCCAAGCAGGTTCCCAGGTACCTCTTTTATTTCCCACCAGACGTTCCAGTCTGCAAGGATTCGCATTATGTCCGGTTTCATGAAGTATAAATGGACCTTGGTATTTAAAAGTGTTACTGTAAACAGTTCAATTTGGCATAATAGTGAACTGTTTACAGTTCACTTTCCCGGCCGGATCTACCTGGAAACTTTGAACCTATATTCCGGTAGGATTTTATAAGTGATGATGGAACGCGCCGCTTGCGCGCAAATCCACAAACAAGGATCCAGCAAAACCATATCTGCATGCATCTGCGGTTCGTTATAGTTCAAAAGACCAGAAGAAAATAAAAAGTATTACTAATAAGCTGACAGGTTATCTATACTGCATAGACGAGACTAATAAAGACTCTCAAACCGAAGACACTTTGTTACACAAAAATATAATATATCTTTCAGATAAAATTTTAAGCACATTTACCAGTTGAAATATAGGAGAAATACACTCACATGAAAGCCACTAATATCGTGATCATCGGTCTTGGCGTAAGCGGTTTTATCGCCGCAAAGACTGCAAAGAAAGTAAATCCTGATGCGCAGATAACGATTATCGACCAGAAGGAGTACGACATGTTTTCAGCGTGCGGGCTGCCTTTTGTGATGGAGGGTGTGATCGATGAGTTCGATGAACTTATACACAGCCTCCCGCTGGAAAAAATGAACATGGTCAAACTCCTGAAGCACAGGGCAGTGTCCATCGATTCCGAAAACAGGGTCGTAACTGCTGTGGATATTGAAACAAGCGAAGAAAAAACCATTCCCTACGACTCGGTAATAATCGCAACAGGATGTTTTCCATTTATACCTCCGATCCCCGGTGCCCATGAACTGTTGAATAAGGGAGTCTTTGTGGTAAGCAATCCTGAAAATGCAAAACAGATCGTTGATTACTCAAAAGACATATCCTGTGCTGTTGTAGTCGGCGCGGGTGCGATCGGTCTTGAAACTGCAGCCGCAATTGCAGCACACAATATTGATGTGACAGTTGTGGAGATGCTGTCCCATGCATTCCCGCGAGCGATCGACCCTGATATAGCAAGGGTCCTTGAAAGATCATTGAAGAAATCCGGCATCAAGCTCATGATGAGTGCCACTGTTGAGAAGGTTTCCGGTGATGACAGGGTAACATCTGTAACCGTAAATGGCAAAACCATCCCTGCTGACATGGTGATCATGGCATCCGGTGTCCGTGCCAGCTGGGACCTGGCAAAGGATGCAGGATGCGAACCTGGA
>JAIWAT010000021.1:0-13894 GCA_048634225.1 Anaerolineales bacterium
ATATCAAACCACCTCCATAAAGAATACCTGTCCAGGTGAGAAACATACCAGAAATAAAAGTCAACGGGACAAAACTCTATTATGAAAAAAACGGAAAAGGAAATCCCATGTATGTACTGCACGGGGGTCCGGGACTTGACCACAGGTACTTTGGCCGCTCACTCACCGAACTTGAAAGCTACCGTGAATTGTATTACATAGATTTCAGGGGACACGGCAAGTCCTCAAAAGCTGATAAAAAAACCTATACCCTCGAAACTTTTACAGATGATATAAACGCCCTGCGTGAAGCTCTCGGACACGGGACTATTGAGATACTGGGTCATTCCATGGGAGGTTTTGTGGCGCTGTTGTATGCACTGCGCTACCCCGGGCATCTTGATACGCTGATCCTGGTAGACACAACAGCAAAACAAACCGGCATAAAAGGGTATTATCCCTTAAAGGCCGTCCTGATGTATACGAACCTGAAATACTATTTACAATATCGGAAGAATAAAACAGTTGATAAAGAGTCCTTTGCCAGGGAGATTCTACTAAAAAGCTGGCCCATATATGTTTCTGACAGGTTGCTTCCTGAATATTCGGATTATATTAAATCCCTGCAGGGTGTTGGTATTTTCTTTGATATGCAGCAGGAATTACAATTCTTCGATGTAAGCAAGGAACTTGAAAATATCCACCAGCCCACCCTGATAATCTTTGGTGAAAAAGACCCGTTCATGGAAGGCGGGCGGCTGCTCAAAGGAATCAGGCAGTCCAGGTTCTCTGTGATACCATCTGCAAAACACCTGCCGTTCCTGGAAGATGAGAAATACTTTAACATGGTGGTCAGGGAATTCCTTACAGGTAAAATGTTATGATCTTTCATGTTGGATTGTGTAGAGGCTGTCCAACAATTACTGTCTTTTCTTAGTTTCAATCAAAGCTTTTCCAGTGAAAACACCTTATGAAGCACCTGTACCGCCTTCGCAGCATCCCCTTCCTTTACAACAAAAGAAATATTATGCTGGGACGAGCCCTGGCTGATCATAATCACATTGACCTTATTATTTCCAAGTGCATCGAACACCTTACCTGCAACACCCGGAGTTCCAGCCATTCCCACACCCACTATGGCCACCACAGATATGTGGATATCATGGTCGATCTCACCCACTACACCATTCCTGAACTCCTGCTTCAACGCCTTAATTCCCTGTTTTAGATGTTCATCATCTACTACCACCGACAGGTTAGCCTCAGAAGAGCCCTGGCTGATCATGATAATGTTCACGCCCGCATTAGCCAGTGCAGTAAAAGCCCTGGCTGCCACGCCGATAGTACCTACCATGCCCGCACCGCTGATATTCACAAGTGCCACCTTATCGATTACAGTTACAGCCTTTACCACATTCTGGATAGTCTTCTGCTCCTTTACCACAAGGGTACCAGGATATTCAGGTTCGAACGTATTCTTGACCCTGACAGGTATATCGTGGCGTATGGCAGGCTCTATAGCTTTGGGATGCAGTACCTTAGCCCCGAAGAAGGACATCTCCATTGCCTCAATATAGGATATTACCTTCAGGGGTCTTGCCTCGGGAACCAGCTTTGGGTCCGTAGTCATGATACCATGAACCTCCTTCCACAGCCATATCTCATCGGCATTGAGGGATGCCCCGATAATGGATGCAGTGAAATCTGATCCGCCGCGGCCAAGTGTAGTGATAATACCGTGCTCATTTTCTCCTATGAATCCAGCCACAACGGGAATAGTGCCCGGTAATAACGGGGAGAGATGCTTTTTTATCTTTTTATATGATGATTCAAGGGGATAGGCACTGCCGAAATTACCATCAGTGATTATCCCGATCTCGCCGCCTGTGAAATGATTTGATTCAATACCAAGTGACCTGATTGAACCGGACAGTATGGGTGCAGCCATTCGTTCCCCATAGGATGACAGGTAATCAATGGACCTCAGCGTAAGCTCTCCCAGGTAACATATACCAGTAAGGGCTTTTTCAATCTCATCAATACGGGCATCCAGTTCGGCAATGATATCTTCGGCATTTGTATTATTGCCCACGGCTTCATGGGTGGCCGCATGATGCTGTTTTGTAAGATCGGCTATGAACTCCTTTACTCTTGAGACCTTACCATCTTTCGAGGCTTTGTGCGCCTCCTTAAGTATGTCATCAGTGACCCCGCCCAGAGCTGATGTTACCACAACTACCTGATTGCCTTTATCATGGTAATTTTTTACCAACTCTGCCACATGCCGCAGTTTCTCACCATCGGCAATTGATGTCCCGCCAAACTTCATTATTAGCTTCATAGGAAAACCACTGGTGTCTATATTAAGTTCTTAACTGGTCAGATAGCTACATAAGATTTTTGTTCAACCTGACTTCCACAACTGGAATTCGGGCTCTCACGAAAATCCTCCATCCGGTCGGATTTACCTGGAGTACATAATCTTATAGTTGTATACAATAAAAAATAAAATTTGTATCTTGTTGCCGGAATCAAAGGAACTTGAACAGGCACATGAACTTCAGGATATGTATAACCTAAGGCTTGTGGTTGTAAGTGACAGCGTCAGTATTGTGCTTAAAATCTTACTCTTGCATAACTTACATAAACCTGGATTTATATACAGTATGAATATGTCTGAAGCAATCACTCTTAGACTCCCACCTCAAATTGCGAAAGAACTCGATGTAATCACTGAGTTGGGAATATACAGGGACAAAGATTCTTTCATCCTGGATGCGATCAATACACTGCTCTCATCCCATATGGAACTGCGGATATCGATAGCGTGCAGGCTTTATAAAAATGAGGATGTTTCGCTTGGAAAAGCTGCAGAGATCGTGGGAACCAGTATTGAAGAGATGAAAAATATCTTATCGGAGCATGGGATAAAACTTAAGATAGGAACTTCAATACCAAAGACGAGAGACCGCGCACACGCGGTCTTAGGCATAATCCGGGGCAATTGAATGCGTTTAGTTGCTGATACTGATTTCCTTAGCGCACTTCATAAAATCGAGCGCATTGGTTTGATCTATGAAGTATTCGGTGTTGACAGGATATATGTTACGCAAGCGGTTATAGATGAGCTTGCAAAGGCACCGTTTTTCTACGACTTCATCCGGAAAACAGAGAAAATAGAACGTGTAGTCGTGGATGATGTACCATCACATATAAAATCTGCAATGCTTGGTAAAGGCGAGACTGATTCGATTTCTTATGCACTGAAGACAAAATCCATTTTTCTTTCCAATGACAAAAAAGCAGGGGAATTCGCAGAGGATTCAGGTGTGATGGTGTTAGATATTGTTTCGTTCTTACTTGTTTGCAGGGAGATTGGCGTACTTGGTTTGAATGATATTGAGCATATCATCGAATTATTGAAAAAACGCGATTACATGGAATTTAATGAAAACCAGAAAAAATTGTTGCTGCGTGAATGATCACTGCAATCAGTGAATGGGATTGAAGGAAAACAATGATTGCAAAATAATAGGGTCAATGGTATCCACTTCAAAAAGTATGGTCAAATGCAAGATTAATGTAGACACAGATTTGACCGATTACACTGATTTTCACAACCACTATCAATCTGTGTAATCAGTGTAATCTGTGTCTCAAAATTCAGAGCACTATGATCAATTACCATTTAATTTGAAGGGGATACGGTCAATGGAATAATTCGAAGATCAATTGTACCACAAAAAATCTTTCTTCCGGTCGGATTTACCTGGAGTACATAATCTTATAGTTGTATACAACAAGAAAATGCTCGCTGACGCTTGCATTTACTTGGAGTACAAAAAGTTATATTTTCCTATACGTTGAAAAAAAGCCAGTACTTATGCCGCTGCTTCCTTTACAGACGGCTCGGTAAGTACATGGGACTTTAATATCTCAACACGCCTTAGCGGATAGAGGGTTTTTACATCCCTGTATATCTGGGCAGAGAGTTTGCCAAGGACAGCATCCTGTACAAAAGTGTTGAAATCTGATTCACGGGCCCTTCGCTGGACTATTGAGGTCATATACTGCCTGATAGCTTTGATCTGGCTGGACCTGGCCCGCTTGACTGTGAAACAGGTAGGTTTGATACGGAACTTATATCCGTCTTTGGTCATAACATCCAGATTTGCGGTGACCATTGAAGTCTGTCTCTTTATCAGTGATCTCAGGTAATCCCTGGTGAGCTCATGCCCAACGAACTTGGTATAGGCCGAGTCTCCTCCTACCTGGTCGATCTTAAGCGCCAGTTTTATATTATACTTTGACATGTCATTGGTGAGATCTCCCAGTGTGACTTCAACAACCCTGCCCAGTAATTGTTCAGGTTCTTTTGAAAAAGTTTCACCGATTTCCTGCTGTCCCATCATGTCGGGTGTGACTACATTGTACCATTGCTTGGATTTCCAACCATCGACTTTTCTTTGACCTCTCTTTGCTTTTGCCAAACTTGTTCCTCCGATTATAATATCATTTTAATATTTGATCTATTTTGGTCCATTCTCATAATGGATACCGTAATGTGATGGGTACCTTAGTGGGTTTATCATTATATAAATGTGATGTCTTGATGGGCCTTGGGACAAAATTATCAAATCTGCAACTCCATTACTTTGAGAAGCACCAGAGGAGAAACGAGCAGGAGAAGCGCCGGGGTTGGGATTCGAACCCAAGTGTACCTTACGATACAACAGGTCTCGAGCCTGCCGCATATAGACTCCAAAGAGTCACACGGCTCCGTTGGATTAGTCCGCTCTGCCACCCCGGCACCGAGGTGTAGGATTCACTATACTGTCTGGTTAAGACTTTAATCTTCTCATCAAACAGGGCGGAGATAAGAAGAATGACAGCGAACGCAATGCAAGCAAGTGTTTTTTGGAGAAATCAAGGAAAGCGTATCCGCGTTTAGGCCTCATTGTAACAGGGGACGGATTAAGCTCAAATGCCCCGCACATTTATGAATTGAAAAAACATCAAATGCATTATATTTTAGAGACTTTTTATTATTTCCTGGAACGGTTTATAACCACAGAGAGCACAGAGAAACAATAACGCTCTGTGCTCTCTGTGGTTGATTTTCTTTGCCATGATCCATTTATCATACTTGATCAGAATAAATTAAAAACTCTCTAATTTGAAGGGGGTACATGCATTTCAGTTGGGTCACGGATTTGTACGTGACGAAAGGAAATGTTTGTAAGATCATGCGCGGTGGGAAACAAAACGGGAATTGCTAACATATTCATAACAAACAACTCTAGTATATCCGATATATTCATAACAAACAACTCTATCATATCCAACATATTTATAATAAATAACTATATCATATCCGACATATTTATAATAAATAACTCCATTATATTAGAGTAATGGTCGAATTTAATATAAAACCAGTACTGGAATCATCCAATCCATGGTGGCAACCCGGTAGCTCATTTGCTCCCCAACCATTTGAAAAACAAATAGTCAATGAAATAATATCCCACCTCGAAAGCCCATTTGCCCTTATTTTAATAGGACCACGGCAATCAGGAAAGACTACAATTTTCCATCAGGTCATTAAAGACCTTTTAACACGGGTAAAAGACCCGAGATGTATAGTATATGCGCCTCTGGACCGGATGAAACACGCAAGCCTGACAGATATAATCAAAGTACACCGGGAGCTTACGGCGGCAGAAGGCAAATGTTATTATTTTTTTGATGAAGTCCATTATGACCCTGACTGGGCTGTTAATTTAAAAACACTCATCGACACCAAAACAGGTGATAAATATCTGGCTACTGGTTCGTCCTCAACCCTGCTATTGAAAGATTCTGCCGAATCAGGAGTAGGCAGGTTTGAATTCAAGTCTGTATCACCCTTCTCTTTCAGGGAATTCATTTTAAAAAATGGAGTTCAGGACAGCGAAATAGACGGACTTTCCATTCAATATGACATAAAGGAAATGAAAAACATTATTCAATCATGGGATGAGGCCAGACTCCTGGCATTAAAGCGGACCATTGAACCCTTCCTTAAAAAATACTTACTTTTTGGAGGTTTTCCTGCACAGTTCGCTTACGAATACGATATCATGCAGTGGCAGAACTATTTAAGGTTGAATTATGTCAGTCTTATCCTGTATAAGGACATACTTTCCAGATACGAAGTCAGGGACCCATCCATACTCGAAGACCTGCTTTTCTTAATCGCAGAAAAGACCACACTTCCTTTAAGTTATGCCTCGTTAGGCAAGATATTCAATATCAGGATTGAGACCGTGCGCCAGTACCTGCATTACCTGGAAGCTGCAGGGCTTATAATAATATGCAATTATTATACAATGAACATATCAAAACGTGCGCGCAGGAATAAAAAATTCTATACTATTGACCCGGGGTTCACTGCGGCTTTAAACCACACGACCATACTTACGGACCAGGATATATCAAAAAATATAGAAACCGTCGTGGCCGCCCACCTGGTCAATTACCTGAAAGCATCTACCGGATTATTAAACCCCAGGATATCTTACTGGAAAGAAAAATATGAAGTGGACTTTGTGATAGGTTCAGGAAGATCTCCAGTTCCTGTTGAAGTAAAATTTGCCAGCACGATCCGCAGGGACGACTTTCCCGGCCTGATATCGTTCATGGAAAAACAAAAAATACATTCCGGGATTGTCATCACCAAAGATAAGGCCGATGTATGGGATGTAAATGGTATGGAAATCCTGCTTATTCCGGCATGGCTGGTGTTGTGCAGCTTGTAGGTTATGCCTCCCGTAGTTTATGTCCCCTGTAGGTTATGCCCCACGCAGGTTATGTTCCCTAACCCTGACAGCTTCCATGAACCTTTCCTTGATCTCAACCGGGCTTAACGGAATTTCCCCCACAGGCTCATTCACCGGCCTGACCACCATATCTATAAGTCCGGGCCCGGTTTCTTCCTTACATCCGTTATATGCAGCCACAAGTTCTTCCCCGGTATGGGCCTTGGCAGTATATTGCAGACCGTGACCCCTTGCCATTAGTTCCAGGTCGATGCACTCGCAGGCCAGGGTCTCCTGGTTGCCAGTGGAACCGTATGCTCCGTTGTTCACTGCCACCACTGTCAGGTTGGAAGGCTGCTGCGCAGCGATCTGGGTCAACACATTTGGATTCATCAACAGGCTGCCGTCCCCGTCTATCACCACCACATGCCTGTGCTGTGCCATTGCCAGTCCCAGCCCGATGGCAGATGCCAGCCCCATGGAACCCAGCATGTAGAAATTCAAGGGCCTGTCGCCGGCATGGTACAGTTCCTTGCTGGGTATGCCGATATTTGAGACTACGATCTCGTCATCCAGTACTGATACCAGCGACTCGATTGCCTGGTACCGCGATATGGTGGGTGGGTGGCTTTTAGTAGTAAGTTCCAGGCTGCACGTCCTGGATACTGTTTCCTTTGGTTCAGGCGGCGGCGCACATTTGGAATTCTCCCAGACCGAAGGGAGGACCAGGGCCACATGCGGGCGGTTATTTGTGAAAGCATCCTTGATGACATCTGCGAGCAACTCGATCTCAGCTGAGGACCTTATGACAGTATAATCAATATCAGAAGCTTTTAGAATATCAGGCAGTGCCCGACCCAGCGGGAACTGTGCTGGGATCTTTTCATTATAGACACCCCGCCAGCTTGCGATGATAGGCAGGGGGATCTGGTAGGTCACATTCAGGGACAACAGGGCATTCAGCATATTGCCAAGCCCAGTACTCTGGATGACCATGACCGGGCGCTTGTTGCCAAGGTAATAACCCGCACAGATACCAACGCCATTTTCCTCACGCGTAAGTTTCAGTGTTTTGAACTCGTTGTCAATATCAATAAGCGGGAGTAGTTTTTTCATCCTGTCACAAGGTAGAGTGGCAACCAGGTCTACACCCTGGTCTTTCAATATCGTTACTGTTTTTTCTTCAGGAGTGAGACCATTCATTATTTCCAGCTCTTTCCCTGGTTATTTACATAATCAAGGCAGTATTTCCTCGATTTCCACATCAAGGGAATCTATATGCAATTCAGGTTGTATTTTACACAGGTCAAAGTCCTCTTTCAACCTTTCAACCCCGCCGCCTGTGATATTCAACAGGATATGATCATCCGTTTTCACCCGGCCAAGTTCCACCGCTTCTAGAAGGGCGGCAACCCCAACGGCTGCGGGTGCCATGATATCAATATCCTCCGCCTCCTCGAATATGTTTTTGCAGGACCGTGCCCGGGAATTGTCAATGCCATACACATACCCATTGGAGGACGAAAGGGCATCATATACACCGCCTGGAACCGAATATGGTGGTTTCCTGTTGGACAGGATGTCTGTATACATCTGGTTGATCTGCTGCTTTGCATTATGCACGTCAACTTCTTCATCGATCTCCCTGCGCCCGTGCTGCCATGCATCAAAAATGGGTGTAAATGGCAGGTTCTGTGCCAGGTGAAGTTTTGACAGCCGTTTCCCGAACCGGCCATCGGCCTGCAGCCTCATGGATGCTTCCCATGCGGCAATTCCCCCGGTTCCGCTGCCGATCGCCTGGAAATAATGGTCAGGTATCCTGCCCATAGTAACGGCACCGTCCAGCATTACTGTACCCATACCGTCCCGCCGCGCCACATTCCGGGCACCGCCTTCAGGGACCATACCGGGCAGGCCGGCTATCCTGTCAGCCAGCCTGATGGCATCTGTGTAATCGAAGGTCTTTGCTATACTGATAAAATGGATATTGCCTGTGGGTTCTTCAGGAATCCACATACGGTCTATAGCGCTGCCTGACACTACTATATATATCTCGATATCCGAACCCACTGCCGCATGGGCAAAGGCCCGGGCAGTGTTGCCTGCCGATGCCAGCACGAGCTTGCGGTGGCCAAGTTCCTGCATCCGCTGGATTGTGGGGTAGGCTTCCAGTTCCTTGAAACTGCAGGTCAGTATGTTTGCTCCCTTCTCGGGCCAGTACCCGTTAAAACCGATATACAGGTTGGTCAGTCCCAGTTCCCTGGCCAGGCCTGTGCTTTTGTAGGTTATGGGCCCGGCTTTTGTATCCATCGGCCCGTTCACTGGCAGCCATTCCCTAAACCGCCCAATGCCGGGATGGTCATGAAGGTGTAACTGGCGGGATGAGTACATTGCACGGGGCAGGCCGTTGTCTGAGGGGCAGGTAAGGGCTTCATCAGGTAATTCGGCGCCGCATCCGGAACATACGATTGTAAAATTCGATAAACTGTTATCGTTGTGCTGTAATGATGGTTGTACGATGGAGTGCATTAATTGGACGGTCTGGAAAAACTTCTATTTATGATTTTCCTGTAATGGATTATTTCTTTCCTGTGAATGGAAATAATGTTATCTGATTGGACAGAGCGGATAAAAACCAAAGATGCAAATCCTCACTCTTGTATCGAAGAGATAAACCCACCGCTAAGAACCAAAAGGACGCAAAGTAAAAAAACATCTTGACAAAAAAATGCTGGGCCTGCCTACCACACCTTCAGGTCAATCCCCTCGATCCTCACCCTGCTGCCCTCGGAATGCACCACCACACCAGAATGCACCTTCTGCATCATACAGTGCTCAGGCAAAAACTTCACGGTCTGGCCCACATCAGGCACCCTGCCCTTGCTAACAATACCATCAAATGCCACCACCAGACAGAGGCCAATATCCTCAAAAGCCACATCATCCCTGCCAAGCCTGTGAATAGGCCCAACCAGATGAACGGTCAGGATACCCCGCTTCACATCCAGCACCCTGGCAAAATGTGTAACAGGACAACCCAGCGGCCTGTACCGCACATACTCACCCACCCCCGGCCCCACCCCCGGGTCAAAAGGATGAAGGTCCTCCCGGCATGACGGCTCACCCGGTAGGGGTGAAAAAATAAAATCAGCCTCAAGTCCGTCAATAACACCCATGATAGGCTTGGAATCTTTAAATTCAGTTCCGGGACCGCCAATAAGTTGCTGTATCACGGGAATATTTGCAGCAAACTTTTCAGAAGCCAGGTGTGGGCAGTCGCCAAGTTCCGCCCCTCTCTCAAGCAGCGCCGCAGCAAAATCCCTGCACTGCCGGTAACCACATTCCCCGCAGTTATATCCAGGCAGCAGGCTTGTAATCTCCTGCGTCATCCTGCATCATTCCCCCCTGTACTCGGTAAAACCGTCAATATGCCGCAGCACGCCCATATGATGTTCCTTCCCCACCCGCATCTCACCAGTGCACAGGGTGCATATGGCCAGGGGCGCATTATGCCGCAGGGTAAGTTCCTGCCCCACATCAGGCGTCTCACTTATCACCTCTGCCAGTTCTGATGCGCCCTGCCCGCTCAGTCCGTTAGCCTCTATTATCCGGCAACCAGGGTTCGCCTCATTGATACGCTCCCTGAATACTTCCCGTTCGGCCTGGGACACGATATCGCCTTTGGTTGCCACCACCACATCTGCCGTAGTCAGCAAAGGCCCAACCTTTAATGGAGTATTGGGGCCTGTGGTCACATCGATCACGCACACTGCAAGGCATCCGTCAGGATAGGGCGCACATCGCAGGCAAAGGCCGGCAGTTTCATTAATAAGAACCCCGGCATCCTGCTCCCTGGCCCATGTTAGCATCTCATCCGTATTGTATATAGCAAAATGGTCAGGGCACATGTCCCTGGACAATCCAATGCGCACAGGGATATCCAGCCTTTCAAACCTTTTATCATCATCCGTCCACAGGCAGTCTATCTTCACCACCGCAGGCGACGTGCCGCCCTGTTTAAGCGACCTGATGGTATGCATCAGTACCGATGTCTTGCCAGAACCTGGTGTGCCCGCCACCACGACCAGTTTCATACTACCACAGCTTGCTCGACCAGCCCGCCCTGCCGAATAGTATTGCGCAGCGACATCATGTAATTGTCAAGCCTGACAAGTTCAGTGCAGACATTCATCTCACCCTCACTGGTAGTGATGAGCTGCCGCACCCCGCCGTTTCGCATCACGATGCGGCGTTTGGTCATAAGTGCCAGAACAGGGTCATGGGTTACCACCAGCACGATCTTCCCTTCGGCAGCCAGTAGTTTCAAAGCTTCCTGTTTCTTTATACCCGCATTTTCTATCTCATCGATGAGCACTATAGGTGAATCGCTTATTACCGCAATGTCAGCAGCCATAAGTGCCCTGGACTGCCCTCCGCTTAAGATTGTAAGCTGGTGCCCTGGCTGGATAGACTCCCCTGTCAGTGTATTGGCAATATCAATTACCCGCTCAACCGTGTCAGGGTTACGGTTCCTGCTCTTGGCATGCATCCTGAGGAACTCTTCCACAGTCATATCGGCAAGGAAATGCATGTTCTGTGAAAGCTGGGCGATACGTTTTTTCCTGGGGTCGGTGCGGATATCCCTGCCCGGTGCCTTCCCGTTTATCAGGATTTTGCGCCGGGTTGGGGTATCTCCCTGTGAAAGCTGCTCAATATCACAGATCAGTGTACTCTTACCTGAGCCGGTGGGACCAACAATACCGATTATCTCGCCCGGGCAGATGCGTATCTTTTCAACATCTTCTTTTGCCCCTGACTTGTCGATTCCACATATAATTGTCAGTTCATGAATATCCTGCATATATGAGGCTTGACCAATTAGAAATATAAAACTTTCCCATTACAGGAAAAAAACGTCACTATTGTGAAAAATCAACATATTGATTGTACAATAAGGTTAATAAATCACTGACCAATAGCTGGTCCGCCATATCCCCTTACCTTGAACGATGCACCGATCCCCTCTGCTATCTGGCGGCACTTCTCAATATCCACGGGCGGCAGGTCAAGAACCGTGAACCTTACTTTTATACCTTCTTTCACCAGATCCCTGGAAAAATCCTTCATCGACTCATAAGCATTCTTATACCTGCGGGGTCTTACCAGTTGGTCATAGGTCGCTTTGTCATCAGTATTAAGACTGACAGAAACCTCATCAACGCCTGCTTTTTTCAGTTCATTGGCAACATCACGCTTTGGATACTGGAGTTTGGCATGCCCGATAGTGTCAATCCTCACACTGACATCCCTGGCCTTCAACCATTGTGTGATCTCCAGCACATCATCCAGCCTGGACAGGGGCTCTCCCAGTCCTGTGAACACCACTTCATCATACCCGGAAAGGTCATGTTTGCCAAGTTCCTCGATAACCTCAGCCACTTCGGGCTCCCTTGAGAGTATTAAGTTATAGCCATAGACCCCGTCTGAATAGTTCTTGATGCAGAAAATGCAGTCGCACGTACACCTGTTCGTGATGTTCAGGTACAGGTTTCCATGTGCAGGATAACAGATCGTTCCCGGGTCTTCCTTATTCATTTTACATTCACTCTCTGGTTAGTATACTCTTATATCTAATAATGCAAGCTATCAAGATAAGGTTAATCACCTTATACCTGCATTAAGGGTCTTGAGCATCTTTTTTACAGGTTCGGGCAATCTTCCCCGCTGCAGAGCCTTCATGTGGTCAGGGGTCAGCATCTTCATGGCCGTGCTCATCATTGGGTCTGACCTCATAAGCCCGTCCATCAGTTTCTTCACATATACTGAAGTTTTTATCTCCAGCCCCATCTGCTCGCGCCACCTGTTCTCGTACTCGGCCAGCTGGCATTTACCAGCCACTGCATCCGCTGCCGTCTCACCTGCGATCTTCCCGCCAACCATGGCAGTGGGTATGCCGCCGCCGTTGGTGGCTATCAGGTGTCCGGCTGCATCCCCGCAGATGATGATGTTACCTTCAACCGTTTTTGGTGGTGCACCTCCAACCGGTACGATGCCGCTGATAACTGCCGTTATACTGCTGCCTTCCAGCATGGGCGCAGCTCTCGGGTGCTCGTACATGAACCGGTGCAGATAATCCTGCGTCGAAACACCGGGCTCGCATAACGGCTGCCTGACACCCACACCTATATTGGCAGCATCGCCGCCCTCGCTGATGATCCAGCCATACCCGCCGGGCGCATAGTCACGCCCGAAGTACATTTCCACTGCATCCCTGTCGATATCCACTCCGGTAAGTTCGTACTCCAGTGACACTGCCCGGCCCATATCATCGCTGCGGTCGATCAAGCCGGCAGTCTTCGCAACCATTGAAGTGGGGCCGTCCGCACCGATTATGACCTTAGCCTGGATGTTAAATTCACCCATTACTCCCCTGATGAATACATTATCCGCTTCAATAGAATCGGCACGGGTACCCACCATCAGTTCTGCCCCTGCCTTTGCAGCTTCCCTGGCCAGGTGCTTATCAAACCTTGAGCGGTCCAGCACATGCGCCTTAACCCCGAACTCCTTTGGTTCCAGGTTCGGGGCCAGGAACCTGTGGATGCTGGTGGTGGTATGGACACAGCTTGATGGGATATTCTCAAGGGTGGATGGAAGTTCGGCACCAGGCAAAAGCTCCCCTAGTTCTTCATAGTCAGGCAGGAACCCGCCGCACTGGATGGGAGAGCCGATGTCTTTCTTTTTGTCGATCAGCAGTACACTGGCACCAGAGCGGGCTGCATGCGTAGCAGCAGTGGAGCCTGCAGGTCCGGCACCGATTACTATTATGTCATAGGATTCTTCCGGGGTCATGGTGGTTGTCTCATATCCTTGTTAATTGAATGGCGGTTACCAATCCATTAGTTACAATAGAGAAAATAGACTTAAACATGACTATTATGCCTGACAATAGCCAGTTATCGATATTTGGAAATGCAGGTCAGCTCTGATCTCTTGAAGGTCTTTCATTTTCATGCCAAGAATATATCCGGTTTTGGAACGGTATCGTTGTTATGCGGGTTTTTTAATCATATCTATGCATATTGCATAGAAATCATTAAAATTCTTGCAATATC
>JAIWAT010000022.1:0-13853 GCA_048634225.1 Anaerolineales bacterium
TCGTGAGCCACAGGGGATGCTTCGCATCATGCTCATTTTGCGCATTAACACATCACCAGGGCCGCATCGTGCAGAGCCGGAGCATCGGGTCCATGGTGCGTGAGGTGGAACAAATGGTGCAGATGCCTGGTTTCAAAGGTATCGTGCAGGATGTGGGCGGCCCTACTGCCAATATGTACGGCATGACCTGCGGCAGATGGGAAACAGAGGGTGCATGTGCTGATAAGATATGCACGCACCCGCTGTGTAAAAGCCTTGATACCAGCCATGAACAACAGGTGGAACTCCTGCGCCGGCTGCGCAGTATCCCGGGCGTGAGAAAGGTGTTTGTGGGTTCGGGTATACGGTATGACCTGGTGCTGGCTGATTCTTCAAGTTATCTTCATGATCTGTGTGAGCACCACGTCAGCGGGCAGCTCAAGGTAGCACCCGAACATGTGACTGGGCATGTGACTAATATTATGTGCAAGCCATCAAGGGAGGTGTTTGAGGAATTCAGGAGCAAGTTCAAAGAAGTGAACAAGGAACTGGGAAAGGAACAATACCTGATACCTTATTTTATGTCCGGCCATCCAGGATGCACTGTTGAGGATATGGTAGAACTTGCCGAGTATATCAGGGACAATGACCTGTACACCGAGCAGGTGCAGGATTTCACGCCCACGCCTATGACGGCTTCTACGTGCATGTATTATACAGGCATCAATCCCTTTACCATGGAGGAGGTGCGTGTGGCAAAGGGGAAGGAAAAGAGGATACAGCGGGCTTTAATGCAGTACAGGGATAAAAGGAATTACAGGCTGGTTTATGAGGGGCTGAAGATGGTGGGGCGGGAGGAACTGATAGGGAATGAGTGGCAGTGTCTGGTAAGACGGAAGGGGAGAAAAAATGACTGAGTTTGTGAGGGATAAAAGAGAAAATCCTACTTTCAGTCAGATGGCAATTATATCGGGTGGTGGTTGGTGCAGTGGAAGATTTATCATGAACGTTAAAATATATAATTTATGTGATTTTTGAGCCACAGAGCACACAGAGTGCACAGAGCATTTTTGCTTTTCTCTGTGTCCTCTGTGCTCTCGGTGGCTAATATTGAAATGATTCCAGCTCTCATTCCTACTTACGCTCTCTGTGGCTCCGTCATTTGCACTTACCCGCCCCTCCCGCTCGATTCTGCGGCCTGCTTAAGAGCGCTTCGGCCTGCCGCCGGTCCTGATGCGATGGAAGGGCAGCCTGAGGAAGGGAAGGCACAAGATAGACAGTACGTGTGGTCCAGACCATAAGAGGGTTGATTGAAGGATTCAGTATCAGTGTGGGTATCCAGTAGATAAATGGATATTCAGCATACTCAAATATGTCAACCTTTGCTAAGGCTTAATTATTCATTTTAGCCCAATTGCGCCAAAGAAAACAATACACTATTTTATAAGGGTTCTAAGAATATATACTTTTTACATATTTCTGCATTGAATTTAAGTAATTGGAATCAATACTGTATGTTATATGCGAATCCTCTCGATCAGCTTGAACAATCCCCTGTTCTTTCAGGTGTCTGATATGCCAGCTAATTGTGGGTGCAGAAACCCCAAATTTTTCGACAAGCGTTCCATGAGTTATACATCGGCCGTTTAAAATCTCTAAAATAATCCTTCGATCCATATCATTTCTCAGCGCAGCAATTACTACCTTGTCTTTTTCCTCATAAGTGGAACCGTTCAGAAAATACCGGATCTTTCCCTTTACTTTGTAAGATTCTATCATGTCTTGTGTTACCAGAACATCCAGGTGATATCTGACAGTCCCCCTGTTTAATCCTGTGTCTTTTATTATCTCGCTAAAATAAGTGCCGGGGCAGGATTTAATAAAACCATATAGTCTCTCCCTGTTCAGATTATCAAAAGTATTTAACCGGCCTATTCTCTTAAATCCGCCCAGAACGGGAAATAATCTTATTGCCGGAGATAAAACTTCAGGTGCTGATGTTATCTGAGTAAAACCAAGCCAGAAAAGAAACAGCCAGTATGGGATTGGTATAACCTCGATTTCCTGCACATCTTCCCCTGCCACCGGGGCTCCGAATTGATCACTCTGGGAGGGACGTATGGTGTACTCAGTAGCTCCGGCTGATGGGATCAACAGCAAAAAGAAAAAGCAAAGGAGGAAGCTCCCTGATCTAATGCTGGGCCACGTTAAAGTTATAGTCCTCTGTTCCAATGACTGATACCCCATATACCTCGAACTTCCACTGTCCCGATTCTACATAACCTTGATCCGGGATTATATCAAGGTGTATCCTGCCGTCTATTACTCCATCGTCATTGTCATAGAAGGTTCCCAAGCTGCTGCCGCCTGGCGTGTATATTGTCAGCGAGATGGAGTCCGCCGTATCTCCCCAGTTTAAATCTACTTCCAGATAGTTAACACCGGTTCCTACATTCGATGTGTATGTTTTAGTCTGACCCTGTATTATTGAATCATACACCAGAATAGAAACCGGTGGGGTTTCTTCTGTGGAAGGGCGCACTGTGTAACCTTCTTTAGCCGATACCGCTGGCACAGCCAGTAGAGCCGCAACCATAAATAAAGCAACAATCTTCCATATTTTCATAATATCACCAGATAGGTATTGCAATAGCGGTGTATATAAATTTTCTGTGAAAAGTCTCTAACTGATTTGGGGTATGTCAGTTTATGTTAGTAAAATGTAAACATGCGAAACGGTTCAATGATGTGTCGGTCGACTGATATTCCATGTTCATGGATCGAATTTCAGCAGTTCGTTGATGATTCTCAATCTGTTAGAGACTTTTCATAGAAAACTTATATAGATTTGATGTGTAGGATGATTTGCAGGGTTCAACTGAACCTACCAAAGAACGGTTGAACCCCACGACATGCCCAAAGGCAAGATTTAGATTGGCTTTGAATTTACTTAAAGCTTGCTGGTTTTGCCTCCGGGAAAGATAAAAGATTGGAGGTAAAAAGAAATGAAAAAAATAGTAAAAAAGCTTGGAATTTCAGTGCTGGCTTTATTGCTGGTATCTGTGGGAACGGCTATGGCTGATCCAAATGGAGGTAGCGATTGGGACAGTGCCACATCCATCGGTGTTCCAGACAATGATTTTGACATTTTTGGGACTTACACAAGAGGCCCACCAGGTGATTGGTGGCAGTTTGCAGCGAATGACAACGACGAGGTTTACGTTGACTTGTCTTATGATTTTACGGTGAACTACAACGGCCAACTGGATCTGTATAAAACTGAAACTGAAATTGTAGCACATATTGACAAAGACAAACAAGACCATATTGGATCTGTGTTGTCAAACCCTGATCCTCGCATTGAAATCCAAGGAAGCTTAAATGCTGAATACGAATTTCTCGTAGGCAGAAACTCAGGCTTACCATAGAAAATAGACTTTCCTAATGAAAATGTTGGAAAAATCAGAGAATACCATTTTTCCCTTTTCTTTTTTTTAGATTCAAGGAGGATAAAATGCACAGGAAAAAAAAGTTCATAGCTATAATGCTGGCATTAGGATTGTTCATCATCGCCACAGAGCCGGTCTATGCAGACGATAACCATGTTGAACTGATGAATGTCTCACTGATAACCGACCTTAATCAAACGGTCGGTAAAGACGCGTTAAATCTTGTAGATGAAAGTCGTCTGGACATACTTTGCAGTCCCGACTTGTATTTTACCTGGAGTCCTGACGGAACTCGTATGTTGGTTGTTGCACTTATAATTGTAAACACAAAGGGCAAAGTCGATAGTAGTGCAACAATGGGAAAGGTGCTTGCACTGTACATGGTAAATGGGGATGGTTCTGATATCAAGCGGATATCTTGGGCTGAAAGAACCCAGTATACAACACAGAGGGGTGAACATAAATGGATGCAAAACCCCTCCTGGAGTCATACTGGCAATGTATTTTTATATGAGGAGTTTTCAGGCGGGAATGCCAGGTTTGGCGGTGGTTCGCACAGTCTTTTTGTTGTCGATGCAAAAAATTTGGATTTGATTGCAAAGAAAAGCTTACCGATTGAACAAGGACCTATATTAGAATGGTCACCAAAGGAGGATAGTCTGTTATATCTCGGCCTTGATGAACAGTACAAACCCACAGTATTTCTATTCAATTTAACAAAAAACGTTTCTGATGAGCTGCCAATAACTAAATACAGAACAGCGCCTTTTAATTCTAATGATTTGGTTTGGTCGCCAGACGGCAGAAAAATAGGGTTTGAAGGAAATGGTGGTCTTTTTATTCTGGATATTGATACCAGAGATGTTAAAAATCTTTTTTCAACGGAAAATAACATTATTATCAATCGAAATGCATTCTGGAGCCCGGACAGCAGTAGACTCATCATAACTGAAATAAAAAGCACTGGCAGAGCTGACAGCCCTATTTATGATGTATATGTCATAGACGCAATAAATGGTACATCAAATAAGTTGACAAGCTTTGAAAGCGGCGCCATTCAAAGATGGTTTCCAGGCAGTGATAGAATCTTATATGTAGCAGCTTCAAAAGCAGGCACGGACAGCAAAGACTATACTCTCTATTCGATGTCGGTAGAAGATGGAGATGCGACTCCATTGTTCAGCAGCCCTGACGACCCTACTTCTTTTTTTGCTCATATCAGTCCCTCTGGCGAATTTATTAGCGTTATTCTTAGTGGAGCAGACTACTCATTCTTTAATAAATTAACTCGTGCTGAGATTGAAAAATTTATCTTGATGAACAAAGACGGCTCTAATAAAATGCAGTGGAATATAAATAAAGGAGGCATTATCTGGCACGGCAATGATGAATTACTTCTTGAAATTGTAAATGAAAACCAGAGTAATACTCTTGCTGTCATTAACGCATCCACAAAAGAAATACGGCACATCCCCCTTCCAGACCTATATATTGACAAAGTAAGCTGGAGTCCGACCGGGCGTTATCTTATTCCCAGGACATTTAAACCAAAAACATCCAAACCTGAAAAATATTCTGATTATAAATATCAAGATTATCTCATGGAACTGCCAGAGTATGACCGTCCCATGCGCATGGAAATAGACGGTCACATGCAGGTTGGAACTGATGTCAATATTTCAATCAAGTCAGCATCAGGCGGGGTCGATAATGCAATCATCATGGCAAGCGGAGAGCTAATCGGGACGACAAATGAAAAGGGAGTAATTACGCATCGATTTAATGAAAAGGGCGAAGTCCAGTTAAAAGCTGTTAAAGATGGGTACAGCACTGCAAGCCGGACAATCACAGTCATAGACCACATCGATAAGCGGCAAGACCCCACCAGTACAGGTACAACAACAGCATCTGTGTCCGCTGCAGATGGCACAGGATTACCCGGATTTACTGCGACGGCGGCATTTGTCGGATTAATATCCACAATACTTTGCTTTCATTTAAAATCGAAAAGAAAATAGTCTAATAAGTGGTGAATATAATTGAAACAAGATGTAAGCAATGTCTTTGTGATAGCACAGAAAGAATTTGCAGACAACCTGTGGAGTCCGAGATTTATTTCTCTGGTTTCGATCTTTACGCTCATTGTATTTTCGTTCAGCTATCGTGCTGTCATAAATGGTCGCAATATATTTGAATTGGGTTTTCTTGATGTTACACAAATTATTGCCGTATTCTTACCATTACTTGGTATTGCACTTGGTTTTGACACTATAGTCAAAGAGCGAAAATCGGCATCTTTGAATATCCTTTTAACACACCCGGTGTACAGGGATAATATCATCACAGGAAAGATCCTGGGTGCAATGATAACTCTGGCACTTGTAGTTTGTGTAGCTGTTGCGTCTTCAGTCGGAACCATGCTAATTATTTCAGGTGTTCAGGTAAGCTGGATCGAATTGAACAGGGTATTGATATTCGCAGTCCTCACTTATCTCTATTTATCAATTTTTTTAGGACTTGGTATATTTACGTCAATCATTGCGAAAAATGCGGTCAGTTCATTGATCTTTGGTATCTCCACCTGGCTGCTTTTGTGCGTAATATATGGAGCTATCATCATGATAATTGCAATTGTTGCCACTGGTCAATCTCCCCTTGATTTGAATAACAATGAAGAAGTGTTAGACCTAAATGCACATCTCCAGAAATTATCGCCGGTCCATCATTATTCTGAGCCTGCAATAGGTCATCCCGGTCTCACTGCCGGTGGATTCTCAAAAGGCGGAACCCATAATGTTTATGGTATATTTGATACCCGTTATACACTGAGCCAGTGGCTGGACGAATACTGGACAAATGTTGTGGTTCTGGCTGTTGCGCCAATAATTCTACTCATCATGTCGTTTGCGGTATTTTTAAGGCAGGATATAACTGCTGTTTGAGGGAGAAAATGATGAGCGAACAGAGAAACAATAAGAAAACAGGAGCCAGGAACATATTTGTGATTGCGCAAAAGGAATTTGCTGACATTATCACAAGCCCTTTGTTTCTGATGCTGGCTGCCACCTATACTTTGATTGTTTTTACATTTTCATATCGCAGCGTACTTCTTGGACAGTATACTGGAGTTGAATCCATATTGATGAACAGTTTCAGTAACATTACCAAACAGGTTGGCTGGTTTGCCCCGCTGATCGGCATTGCACTGGGGTTTGATGCCGTTGTTCGAGAAAGAAAATCAGGGTCCTTAAATGTACTGTTAACCCATCCGGTATTCAGGGATAATATAATTACGGGCAAGCTGCTGGGAATTACGAGTATTCTTGCACTTGTCATTCTGTTTTCAATGATGGTTCCCCTTGGAACAATACTCATTATATCTGGCGTACAGGTAGGTGAGATGGAGCTTATGAGGATTGCAGTGTTTGCGGTTGTCACTTTCTTCTATGTACTTATCTTTGCAGGAATTGCGATTCTTTTGTCTATCATAGCCAGTGATGCCGCTGATTCGCTGATTTACAATGTTGTAATATGGCTTTCCTTCTGTATTGTATCCGGTGCGGTCATTATTGCAATTGCTGCCATCATCACAGGCCAATCCTATCCATTTGAACTGGCTTCCAAACTGGCAAACATCTCGCCGCTTCATTACTACAGCGAAGCGGTTGCTGGCAGGATCGATCTGAGTTGGGGAGGTATCAACAACGAGCCTGTAATAGAAGGAATATTTGACACACGTTTCACCCTTTCCCAGTGGTTCAATGAATTCTGGACCGAAGTTACAGTCCTCATCGTAACCCCGATCACACTCCTGATCATTTCCTTCATGGCATTTCTGAGAAAGGATATCACATTGTAGAGGAGGAACATGATAACGCATATTCAAGTCCCATTTAATTCTCATGTCCGGATCATCCAGCTAAAAGCAGAACAGTTCGATGATTTGCACATAAAACGTTTATAAATTAAGTTCCAGAGGTAGAGGCGTAACATGATACACAAATTAAATTTCAGGCGGCTGGGAATCGTTCTAATATTCATTGCTTTGTTAATAATCCCTCCCACAGCCAGTGCAGACTGGTCATCCATCACAGTATTAAATAGCATAACAGGCAAGGTGGTCTACCCCGGTGACACAGTAGAATTTACCATCACCCTCCAGAAGGGATACAATAACAGCGATGAGGCCTGGTGCGCCCCCTCCATCAGCAGCAAACCGGAAGGCTGGTCAGCTGCCTTCTATAACGACGGCGACCAGATAACCCATGTCACATTCCCTGAGGACAAGAACAGTCCGAAAGTAGTAATCCTGAGGATAAAAACCCCGGCAGACACACCAAACGGTGCCTATTCCATCTGGGCCGGTTTCAAACCTGATGACGGCAAACTTATTTCCCGGGAATTCGTGGTCACCGTAGACAATAATGCCCAGCCCAACCTGGATATGTATTCAAACGTACCCGGTCTGGAGACCCGGCCGAACGATCCTGTGGAGTTCGAAGTAACCCTGGAGAACAAGTATGACCACCGGGTGACCGTGGATCTCAATGCTGCCGAGATACCGGAGGGCTGGGATGTTGAGTTTCTAAGAGAAGGTGACGGAAAGTACAGGGTAACAAAAGTAAGCGTGGCAGCCAATGATAAACAGGATCTTATTGTCAAGGTCCGCCCTTCCATAAACGCAAGCGACGGTACCTATCCCGTCATAGTGAACGCTGTTGTGGAAAACGGCGGGACAGGAATATCCCAGCGGCTTGATGTCACCATCAACAGAGGGATCGAGGTCAGCAAGATGCTGACCCTGTTCCCGAATACAAGAGATATTACCCTGAACCCGGGTGCTTCCAAAGAGTTCATGGTCAATCTGCGTAATTCCGGGGACAGGACCCTTAATAACGTGGAGATCAGGGTGCAGGATGTCTCTGGCATCAGCACATCGGTCAGGAGCTTTGGTCCCATAGATGAGCTGGAACCCGGTGAATCCAGGGGGATACCTGTGATGATCTCTGCAAGGGCGGATGCAAGTCCTGGTGAGAAAGAGATCCTGATGCGTGCAGTAAGTGATGAGGCGCAAAGTGAAGACAACCAGCTGAAGGTTACAGTGGTAAAATCAAGCAGTAGCGGGTTTATCGGCATCGGGCTGGTCATACTGGCCGTGCTTACGCTGATAATAATTATCTACAAATTCGGAAGGAGGTAAACATAAAATGGAATCTGAAGGAAATGAAATGGCTGCGGCTCAGGCCGGCAATGAGAATATAATCGAGACCCATGACCTTACCAAGCGGTTTGGTAAGCAAAATGAGATCGTGGCAGTGGACTCGCTTACCTTTAATGTGAAAAGGGGCGAGGTTTTCGGTTTTGTGGGCCCCAACGGCGCAGGCAAGACCACGACCATGAAGATGCTGATCGGGCTGCTGGAGCCCAGTTCTGGCACCGGCAGGGTTTCAGGGTTCGATATTGTAAAAGAGGTGATCAATATCAGGGAGGCCACAGGCGTACTGCCCGAACCTGCCGGGTTCTATGATAATCTCACTGCCAGACAGAACCTGAGGTTCTATGCAAAGCTGTATGATATTGAACCAAAGGTCAGGGAGAAGCGGATAGTTGACCTGCTGGATATGGTAGGCCTGGGCGGTGCAGTGGACCAGAAAACGGGCGGTTTTTCCACAGGTATGCGCAAACGCTTCGGACTTGCCCAGGCACTGATCAATGAACCGGGCATCCTGTTCCTGGACGAGCCCACAAGCGGCATTGACCCGAAAGGTGCACAGATGATGCGCAACCTGATACAACAGCTGAGCCAAGAAAAGGATGTGACAATCTTCCTGAGTTCACATACCATGGCTGAGGTGGAAGAGATCTGCAGCAGGATAGCCGTGATAGAGAGAGGTAAATTACTGGCAGTGGGGACTGTGGAGGAGCTTAGGGACAAGGTGAGAGAGGAAGAAGGAGTACGGTATGTGCTTGAGATATCTGATCTGTCCCTTCAGGATGCTGCTGAAAGGTTAAACGGGATAAATGGCGTGCACAGCGTAAGGATCATGGACACGGCACTGCAGGTGCATGCGGATATGGAGGTGCGAACCCCGATCGCAAAAGCCATCAGGCAGGCAGGAGGCACGGTATCCAGATTCGAGGAAGAGAGGATGGATCTGCAAAAAGTATTCCTGAAACTGATAGGGGATGGAAACGCTTGAAAATGAATATCAAAAATATACTTGTGATCGCCCAGAAGGAGTTTGCAGATATCATATGGAGCCCCAGGTTTATTGTGATTCTGGCAGTGCTCATGGTGGCTGTGCTGGCCAGCGGATACCAGGCGGGCCAGAGTATGGCACGCATGCAGGGCGATTTTGTGGGAATGGGAATGACTCTGAGCCCATTGATGATGGGTTTTCAATCGTTCACCTATTTGTTCGGGTCAACAGGAGCACTGGTTGCTATTATACTAGGCTTTGACGCCATCGTCAGGGAGCGAAAGTCAGGCTCGTTGAATGTGCTGATGACGCATCCGGTCTACCGTGACAATGTGATCACAGGCAAGCTGGTGGGTATGATGGCAGCCCTAGGACTGGTAATTGTCGTGGCCGTGGCGGTACCGGTTGGGATCATGCTCAGCATCTCCGGCATATCAGTGAATCCAGAGGAGTTCAGCAGGATAATGGTGTATGCTGCACTTGTGTTCTTGCTACTTTTGACATACCTTGCCCTGGGGATTGCCACTTCCACCTTTAGCAAAGAGCCATCAAATTCCCTTGTCTACAGCATAGCCGTCTGGGTGGTGTTGGGCACATTGCTGTTCCAACTTGCGTTTATGATGGCAGGCATAATTACCGGCCAGTCTATGTATTCAATGCATGGTCCTGAAGATTCAGAGAATTTTTTTACAGTCGCGCATCAGATCACGCAGCTTTCCCCTATCACCCATTTTCAGGAGCTTCTCAGCGGCAGTTCACCAGGTAGTGGAGTTGCTGTTTATAACGTGGATAGTGGATCAACATCAACAATCATGCGAGGGATTTTTGACATGAACCATACGCTGGGCTACTGGTTCCAGCAGTACTGGATGAATCTGGCAGTATTAATTGTGTCGCCAGTGATTCTGCTTGTGGTATCTTTTATCAGCTTTATGAGACAGGATATAACGATTTGAAATCCAAGAAAAATTTTTAAGATGTGGACGCAACCCGATTAGATGAAAAGGATATAGAATATATGACAGAATGAAAAGAACACAAAGGATAGGCATACAGCTTTCTTTAGACTGTCGAAGATTCGGAGTATCTTATATGAAGAAATGTAAATTGGGTGCAATAATCGGAGCAATTTGGGGTTTACTTGGGAGTATATCCATTATTATAACACCGTCACATGAATACGTAGGACTATCCCATCTTAACATGACTGTTTTCCTCCCGATTTACATATGTATTGTAGGGACATACTTTGTATTGTATCTTATATTTTCAAACGGACCTCTTCCCAATTCAGTTGTTTCAATTCTATCTACAACCAATCTATTTCCGATCTATGGTGCTTTAATCGGAGCGGGAATTGGATATTTAATTGAAAAATACAGAAAATAAATATTATGCTGAAGAACGAAAAGCACAGGTGAAATTATGATAGCAATCGGAATATACACCGTTATCATCATGGCAGCCTTTGCCTTCTGGCTGATGATGCTGATAGACTGCCTGCAGCGGCCGACCGAGCGGTTTCCGAACGGCGGCGAGTCTGATAAGCTGATATGGTGCCTTGCCATCTTCTTTGTGCATTTTATAGGTGCGGTGATGTATTACTATCTTGTCAAGAAGAAGGATTCAGGATGAATGCATAAATGGAGTATAAATTGTGATGGAAAAATGGAAAATTGGCATACTTATTGGAGGAATTTTAAGGTTAACGATACCCGCCGCCCGTCATCATACCTGCGTCCGCCTGCCCTTCGGAGCAAAAAACATGCTCATACCCGGCTATGGCACTGCACACCTCAGCCCAATAATCACACCAAACGCGCAATCCGTCAAAGTGAACTTCCCCATAAAGGTAGTTAATTAGCAAAAGAATAAAAATGATGAGCCCGTTAACACATTAAAATAAAATATCGAATAACTATGGGGAAATTACAATGAATGAGCCGATAATTGTACTCAATTTCAAGACATATACTGAAGGAACAGGGAAGAATGCCGTAACCATTGCACAAGCCTGCAAGGATGTATCAGACGAGACAGGCGCATATATCGCGGTAGCACCTCAACTCCCTGACATCTACAGGGTTGCATCAAGTGTGGACATACCAGTATTCTCCCAGCATCTTGACGGTGTAGGTGCAGGCAGTTTCACCGGGCATATCATGGCCGAAGCTGTGAAAGAAGCAGGTGCTACCGGCACCCTCATTAACCATTCAGAAAGGCGCCTGAAACTGGCTGATATAGATGCATCCATCACCGCTGCCGGCAGGACAGGACTGACCACCATCGTATGCACCAATAATATTGCTACCACCTGTGCAGCATCGGCATTAGGTCCGGATTATGTGGCAGTGGAACCCCCTGAACTCATCGGTTCGGGCATCCCGGTTTCTAAGTCCGACCCTGAAGTTGTATCAGGTTCGGTAGAAGCTGTAAAAAATATCAATCCAGATGTAAAGGTGCTCTGCGGTGCCGGTATCAGTAAGGGCGAGGACATGAAGGCTGCCCTGGAACTGGGCAGCGTGGGCGTGCTCCTGGCTTCTGGTGTGGTAAAATCCAGTAATCCGAAAAAGGCCCTGTTTGACCTGGTGAGCGGGATCTGATACCGGGCAGGAAAATTATATTTACAGTCAGTGGACTATCTTTGAGATATCAAGTTCAAGAATATCCTCTGCTCCCAATGCCTTGAGCTTTGGTATCAATATATTGATATCACTCTTATTTACCACGGTCTCCAGTGCATAGAAATCGGATTTGTAGAGCTGGCTCACGGTTGGGTTCTTCATGGCAGGAAGTGCTTCTATTACGGCATCCAGGTTGTCCTTGTGCACATTAAGATCAATGAGCACTTTTCCCCTGGCCTCAATTACTGCCAGTAGCAGTGTCCTGATCTCTTCTATATCCTTTCGTTTTCCAGGATCATCCCAGCTTTTCTTGTTAGCGATCAGCTTGGTTGAGGATTCGGCTATTATATCCACTATCTTCAGGCCGTTCTTCCTTAAGGTAGAACCAGTCTCGGTCAGGTCCACCACTACATCCATAAGCTCGGGAACCTTTGCCTCTGTAGCACCATAAGAATAGAATATCTCAACCGGAACACCCATTTTCTCAAAAAAAGCTTTGGTCATGTTGGGATATTCGGTAGATACCCTGCTGTTGGGTTTGATATCACTGGCACTCTTGATAGAATCGTCTGTCTGGGGTACGGCGATCACGATCTTGACATTGCCTGCCCCCTGTTTACTATAAGGAAGGTCTGCAACCTCCACAACATCGCTTTGGGATTCTTTTACCCAGTCCAGTCCTGTTATCCCAATGTCAAAATATCCCTGTTCCACATATTTTGGGATTTCCTGTGGGCGCAGTACCTTAACTTTACTTATCCTCGGGTCATTTATTTTCGGGTTGTATTCCCGGTCTGTTTTTTTTATAGGAAGGTCTGCCTGTTTGAACAGCAGTAATGTTTGCTCTTCCAGACTGCCTTTTGGTATAACTATATTGATCATAATAAATCCTCAGGTTCGGGGGTTACAATACTTATTAGTGGATATTAAAGTTTTTTGTCAAAAATGATGAAACAGGTTTCATGTGAGTTCTTCATGTGAATTTTTCATGTAAGTTATACAATAGTCTCAACAATGATACAAAGGGATGCTCCCTCATGTATTAAAATATTCCATCACTTCTATCAGTTTATCATAATCTAACTCTGTAGCGTAGCAACCGTCGTTTAATAGTGGAACACCATACGTAATAATGTTCTTACGCTTCAAAGAGCGCATGACCTTGTTTAGTTCATAATTACATGCTAAAAGAAGTGCACCATCAGCCGATTCCTTTTTGATAATATGTCTTACATACGAAGAACCTGCAACGATATAAAGGGTATAATTATACTTCTCTGCATCTGTCTTTATCTTAGAGAAGATGCACTTTCCACATGAGACACACTCAATACCAAACCTTGTTGATGCCGCCGGACAATCAAGTGATCGCATACAATGGGGGGCAAGCAGTAAACGGTGTTTCGTTTTTTTAAAACCAGACTTGTGCGCCATGTTCTTAAGAGAAACCATCCATCGTTCCAGCTTTTGTGTATCAGAATACTTCTGGAAGATAGCTTTTATCGGCAGATAGAAATAATCAAGTATGTTTACAAAAAAACCAGCAAGCCAGACATTTCTATGAAGACTGGCACGGCTCACAAACAAAGCCAGAGTGACCA
>JAIWAT010000023.1:0-13636 GCA_048634225.1 Anaerolineales bacterium
GATGGAGGCAGTAAATGTTCAAGGCAATTATAGAATCTGAAAAACTCAAAGAAACCATTGAAGCCGTTTCAAGTATTGTTGACGAAGCCAAGATCAACCTGACTCCAGACGGGATGTCGGTAAAAGCGGTAGACCCGGCCAATGTGGCAATGATCACCCTTAACCTGAAATCCGCTGCTTTTGAAGAGTTCACTGCCACCGAAGGCGAACTGGGTGTGGACCTGAAAAGGTTAAATGATATCCTGGGCATGGCTGAAAAATCCGAGATCGTGGAAATAGAGCTGGATGAAGAATCCCACAAACTTGTGATCGGTATGAGCGGCCTGACCTACAAAATATCGCTGCTTGACCCTGCTTCTATTCGCAAGGAACCAAAGGTACCACAACTGGAACTTCCTGCCAGCATTGTGCTGTCCGGCAATGACCTGAGACGTGCCGTCAAGGCCGCTGAGAAAGTATCCGACCATATGGGTATGGGAATAGATGGCGATATGTTCTATCTTGAAGCCGAAGGTGACTCGGACCGGATGCGGCTTGATATAACCAAGGACCAGCTCATTGATCTCAAACCCGGAGAAGCCCGTTCATTGTTTTCACTGGATTACCTTTCAGACATGGTCAAATCAGCAGGCAAAGCAAATGAGGTCACCATAGAACTGGGCAAAGATTTCCCCACAATGATCATTTTCCAGATCGCTGACGGGAATGGTGAAGTAAGGTATCTCCTGGCACCGAGGATCGAATCGGATTAATATTTGCAATGGATGAAGCAAAATTATCTGAATATCCATTTTTAACAAAGGCAGCAGAATATGTTGCAGGTATGGATTCCACAATAGATGAAATCCTTGTATCACGCGGTTACGGCATGGCACGCAGCCGTGCTAAATCAAGGGTCATCCAGGCCATTAAAGGAGAGATCAAAAATGAAGATATGGGACTGGACACACCCGAACTTTTATCATATCCCATTGCCCGGATACTTGTTTCATGTATAAATGATGCTTTCCTGGTCAGGCGGTATGCTCTTGCAGAGGCAAAGTTTGCAAATTCCAGGATGGGAAAGGAAAATGATAACATCCTGACTGAGATCGGACAGGATTTTAACATCAATGCAAGTATTGCTGAAAAAGGCTTCAGGATACATTTTACAGATTATATCAGGGGAGCCGCAGGAATGCGGGCGTTGAAATGGAAGCTGGTGAACCGCAGGCTGGAATCCGGATACGTGAACATTACCACGGAACAATATGCCAGACTGCTGCAGGAGGCCATCAGGATCCGAATCTCAGAAGCACTGCCACTGGATGTGCCTGATATGTTCTGCCAGGCCATGGCCGATGATATCAAAGAGATCAAGACCTGCCTGGAAGAGATCAAGAAGGAGTTTGATGAGGAAGGTTTTGGCGAAGTTGAGCCAGGGGATTTCCCCCCATGTATCGTACATCTCCTATCCAGTGCCCAGGGCGGTGTTAACCTTGCCCATTCAGCCAGGTTTGCCCTGACATCCTTTTTGCTGAACATCGGCCTGTCTGTAGACCAGGTAGTACAGATGTTCAATGTTTCACCTGATTTCAACGAGGAGATGACGCACTACCAGGTAGAACATATCGCCGGCTCTACTGGCACTTCCTACAAACCTCCATCGTGCACAACCATGATCACGTACGGCAACTGTTACAACAAAGATGAAATATGCAGGGATATTGGTCATCCTCTTAGCTATTACAGGAAGAAGAAAAAGATCCAGCAAAAAAAGCTGGCTGAAAGCACGATACCTAAAAATTCAAGTGTAAATAGTGATATAAGTGTAAAAAAGGAGTAATATATTAAAAACAAAATAATAAAAAGGTAATGTTTATATTTAACAATTAACTATCATTATTAAAGTTAATCAAGGGGTTTAAAAAGTAATACACATAATATCAAGAATGAAAGAAAGGTTTAAATCCAATGCATTCTTTAATAGAGCGGTACGCCTGCATAGCATCCTGAAGTACCATATCCAAATCGGTGAAGAATTGTACGGTAGAAAAAATTCGTGCCTAAATTTTATAAGAGGTTTAGACATAGCTAGTGCTGTTCAACAGTGGGCTCGTAGCTCAGACAGGCAGAGCACCTGGCTTTTAAGGTGTATGGAAAATACCCATACATTGGAAGATACCAGATGGTCGGGGGTTCAAATCCCTCCGAGCCCGTTTTTCACAAATTCAAGGGGATGAATAAAATAATGAAAGGTTCGAAAAGTTTCAGCTTATTAGATCACAATCTGGTGCCTCATCATTTATTACTGTCAGAGAATGAGGCAAGCCAGGTTTTAAAAAAATACAACATCAATAAAGAACAATTACCAAAAATAAAGGTCAAGGAACCGGTAATCCTGGAAATAGGGGGCCAGGTCGGTGACATAATTAAGGTTATACGAACCAGCCAGACTGCGGGAGAAGCCGAATTCTACAGACTGATAATTGAATAACCGGACAGATGAACATTAAACTGTCAAACAATCCGTTTTACTTAAACCAGGAAGGTGCAAAGCTGTGTTAAATAGAGAAATATTATCCCGGGCATACTTTACCAGGGATAAAATAGTCCGACACCATATAGATTCGTTCAATGATTTTTTAGATTATGGAATGCAGAAAGTCATCAGTGAACAAGGGGTCATAGAGACCGATATTGAAGATACTTATGTGAAACTCGGAGAGATAAGGGTTGGCAAACCTTTGGTAAAAGAAGCCGACGGTGCCCAGGATATGCTATACCCTAATGATGCAAGATTAAGGGATATCACATACTCGGCCCCGATATATCTTGAAATGACCATCATCCAGGGGGATATAGAACATGAACCTGTGGAGACCATTGTCGGTCAGCTCCCCATCATGCTGATGAGCAAAGGCTGCAACCTGGTCGAGATGACCCCCGATGAAATGATAGGGATGGGGGAGGACCCGCTGGACCCTGGCGGCTATTTCATTGTGAACGGAACTGAGAGGGTCCTGATGACCCTGGAAGACCTGGCCCCTAATAAGATACTGGTGGAGTTCGAGGAACGTTACGGTGACAGGATCGAGGTTGCCAAGGTGTTCAGTGAACGCAGGGGATACAGGGCACTGGCCGTGGTCGAACGTGGTCGTAAAGCCATCATTGAAGTAAGTTTCCCTTCCATTTCAGGACGTCTGGCTTTTGTTACATTAATGCGGGCCCTTGGAATTGAGACTGATGAGGATATCGTGAACACAGTGTCATACGACCCTGAAGTAGTGAAATTCATGTTGGAGAACCTGGAGGAAGCCGAAGCCCATACCTGTGAAGAGGCTGTGGAAAAGGTGGGTAACAGGGTTGCCGCCGGCCAGACCGGGGAATACCAGATAAAAAGGGCAAATTATGTGATCGACAGGTACCTTCTGCCGCACCTGGGTAATGAACCGGGGCACAGGATCGTGAAAGCCCAGTACCTGGGCCGGATGGCGGAGGCCTGCTTTGAACTGGCACTGGGACGGAGACGTCCGGATGATAAGGACCATTATTCCAATAAACGCCTCAAACTTAGCGGCAACCTGATGGAAGACCTGTTCAGGGTATCTTTCAACAGGCTGGCAAGGGATATTAAGTACCAGCTTGAGCGGGCAAATATGCGTAACCGTGACCTTAATGTGATCACTGTGGTCAGGGCTGATGTCCTCACAGAGAGACTGGGCCACCCGCTGGCCACAGGTAACTGGGTCGGAGGCAGGGCAGGCGTATCCCAGCTCCTGGACCGTATAGATTACATGGCATCCCTTTCACACCTTCGCAGGGTGATATCTCCCCTTTCCAGGGCACAACCCCATTTCGAGGCAAGGGACCTTCATCCCACCCAGTGGGGCCGCATATGTCCATCGGAAACGCCTGAAGGACCTAACTGCGGGCTGGTGAAGAACTTTGCCCAGATGGTGGAGGTATCGACTGATGTTTTTGATCTAAAGGGGTTAAAACAAATACTGTATGACCTGAATATAGAACATGTGGCACCACATATCATGAACCTGGAAGAAAAACGTGGCACCTATGCCACTGAGCTTGAAGCTATGGAAGAGGAAGTTGAGTACAACGAGGGAGCGTGAATCCTTTGAATAAAACAAGAGTATTCTTAAACGGGGAACTACTTGGTTATCATGACAATCCCGAAGAACTGGTCAGCAATATCAAGCAAATGCGCAGGGCAGGTACAATACCTATACAGGTAAATGTGACCTACTATCCAAAAACTCACGAAATAATCACAAACAGTGATGATGGCAGGGCCAGAAGACCGGTTATTATTGTTGAGAATGGGAAAACCCTGTTAACAGAAGAACATGTAAAACAGCTAAAGAACAGCGAGATCGACTTCGATGACCTGGTCAAGATGGGATTAATTGAATATCTTGATGCCGAGGAGGAAGAGAACTGTTTCGTTGCCGTGAATGAAGTCGATATTACACCTGAACATACTCATCTTGAGATCGATCCGTCCCTTATACTTGGAATATGTACTGGCATGATCCCGTTCCCTGAGCACAATGCTTCGCCCAGGAACACCATGGGTGCAGGTATGGTAAAACAATGCCTTGGAGTGCCGGTAGCCAACTTGAGGCTGAGACCCGATACAAGGGGACATTTAATGCATTATCCCCAGAAAGCAATTGTGCATACCCAAACCTCGGATGTGATCGGGTTCGATGAAAGGGCAGCAGGCCAGAACTTTGTTGTTGCCGTACTTTCTTATGAAGGATATAATATTGAGGATGCCCTGGTCGTTAATAAGGGTAGTATAGAACGGGGTCTTGGAAGAAGTCATTTCTTCAGGACCCTTGGAGGCGAAGAGAGGCGTTATCCCGGAGGACAGGAGGATAAGTTCGAGATCCCGGACCAGGAAGTAAGGGGGGCACGCGGACCTGAAGTGTATTCCCAATTGGATGAGGATGGTATTGTCAACCCCGAGGTTATTGTAGATCGCACTGATGTACTTATCGGGAAGACCAGTCCACCCAGGTTCCTTGAAGAGCCCACTGAACTGGGTCTTAGCCCCCAGCAGAGAAGAGAGTCCAGCGTTACCATGCGTTCAAATGAACGCGGCATTGTAGATGCAGTTATTCTTACTGAAAGCATGAACGGGGCCCGGCTGGCAAAAGTCAGGGTACGGGACGAGAGAATCCCTGAACTGGGCGACAAGTTCGCATCAAGACATGGACAGAAAGGTGTACTTGGACTTATCCAGCCGTTCGAGGATATGCCATTCACAGAATCAGGTATGGTACCCGATCTTGTGATCAATCCCCATGCCATCCCCTCAAGAATGACTGTGGCCCATGTGCTGGAGATGATCGGAGGCAAGGTGGGTAGTCTTGAAGGCAGGCGTATCAATGCCACTCCTTTCTCAGGTGAATCCGAAGATGACCTGAGGCTTGCCCTGAAACGTGCAGGTTATTCCCATACTGGCAAGGAAGTATTCTATGATGGTAAAACAGGTAAGAAGATCGAAGCTGACGTGTTCATTGGTGCGATCCTTTACCAGAAGCTCTATCATATGGTGTCATCAAAGATCCATGCCAGGAGCAGGGGTCCGGTGCAGGTGCTTACCAGGCAGCCTACAGAGGGCAGGGCCAGGGAAGGGGGTCTCAGGTTTGGTGAGATGGAACGTGATGTGCTTATCGGGCACGGTGCATCCCTTACCCTGAAAGAAAGATTACTGGATGAATCTGATAAGGTGGAACAACTTGTCTGTTCACATTGTGGTATGGTAGCTACCCAGGATAAGAGAAGGAACATGGTGTTCTGCCCCAACTGCGGTGCAGAGGCCGGAATATATACTGTTGAGATGAGCTATGCATTCAAGTTATTGCTGGATGAGATCAAGTCACTTGGTGTTGCTCCCAGGCTTATTCTGGAGGATGCAGTTTAGAGGTGATAATTATGTTTAAAACAGTTCCAAAGCGAATAAAAGAGATCAGGTTCGGGCTTATATCACCCAAAGAGTACAGGAAGATGAGTGTGACCCGTGTAATTACTGCAGATACTTATGATGACGACGGTTTCCCAATAGAAATGGGCTTGATGGACCCCCGAATGGGTGTTATCGACCCTGGTCTTCGCTGCAAGACCTGCGGAGGCAGGGCAGGGGAGTGTCCTGGTCATTTCGGACATGTAGAACTCATCGCACCGGTCATCCATGTAGGTTTTGCAAAATTGATACGCAAAGTATTAAGGGGCACTTGCAGGGAATGCAGTGCACTGCTTCTGGATTCGAACCAGAAAAAGAAATACCTTGAACAGATCAGGACAATGAGGAAGATGGGGCAGCCAATAGAGGATATCACAAAAGAGGTATTCAAAGAGGCAAGGAAGCCAAAAACCTGCATGTATTGTGGTGCCAAACAACTTGATATAAAAGTAGAAAAACCATCCACCTATGTCGAAAAGATGGGTGATCACGATCATAAGCTAATGCCTTCTGATATCAGGGTAAGACTTGAGAAAATATCCAACGAGGATATCGAAGTCATTGGCATGGACCCCAATAACGCCAGGCCCGAATGGGTTATATTGACCGTACTGCCGGTACCGCCAGTGACAATGCGCCCAAGTATAACGCTTGAGAGCGGGCAGAGGAGCGAGGATGACCTTACCCATAAGCTGGTGGATATTATCAGGATCAACCAGAGGTTCCAGGAGAACCGTGAAGCTGGTGCGCCACAGCTTATCATCGAAGACCTGTGGGAACTGCTGCAGTACCATGTAACAACATTCATGGATAATGCGGTATCGGGTGTACCCCCTGCCAGGCACCGTTCCGGAAGGCCGCTGAAGACCCTGTCCCAGAGGTTGAAGGGTAAGGAAGGAAGGTTCAGGGGCAGTTTGTCAGGTAAAAGGGTAAATTTCAGTGCAAGGACTGTTATTTCACCTGACCCGAACCTGAGCGTCAGCGAAGTGGGCGTCCCCCTATCCATTGCCATGGAAATGACAATACCTGTTAACGTGACTGGCCACAATATGGAACAGGTACGTGAATATGTCAGGCGGGGGCCTGAAAACCATCCAGGTGCCAATTATATAGAGCGTAGTGACAGGCGCAGGATCAAGATCACTGAAAGTAATTGCGAAGAAATGGCAGAGACTATTGAGGTAGGATGGAAGATCGACAGGCAGTTGAAGAACGGGGATATCGTGCTGTTTAACAGGCAGCCTTCATTGCACAGGATGAGTATCATGGCACATAATGTCAAGGTACTGCCCCATAAGACTTTCAGGTTGAATCCTGCTGTATGCCCGCCCTACAACGCTGACTTTGACGGTGACGAAATGAATATGCATGTACTCCAGACCGAAGAGGCAAGGGCAGAGGCAATGATGCTTATGCATGTACAGGAAAATATCCTGTCCCCCAGGTTCGGCGGTCCCATCATTGGCGGAATACATGACCACATCTCTGGTATGTACCTGCTGACCAGGGGTGACAGCAGACTCAGTAAGAGTGAGATACTGGACATGCTCAGCAAAACCAGGATAGAAGAGTTATCCGAACCGGCAGGCGTAGAGGACGGCAAGCCTTACTGGACCGGAAAACAGGTAGTCAGCCACATTCTGCCGTCTGGATTGAACATGGCATACAAGGCCGGGATATGTGAGGATTGTGATACCTGTAAGAAGGAAGACTGTGAACTGGATGCTTATGTGCTTATTAAGGACGGCCAGTTATTGAGCGGTACTATTGAAGAAAAAGCCGTGGGCGCATTCAAGGGATTGATAGTTGACAAGATCATCAAGGATTATGGTTCGGCCAGGGGACTGCAATTCATCAATGATGCTACCATGCTCGGGATAAAAGGTGTTATGCATTACGGTTTCAGTTTTGGGATCAATGATGAGGATATTCCTAATGAGGCCAGTATCCAGATATCTGAATTGCTGGGTGAAGCCGAGGATAAGGTCATGAACCTGATCTTGGCTTATAATGAAGGAAACCTTGAACCATTGCCGGGCAGGACTGTGGATGAGACACTGGAACTGAAGATCATGCAGGAGCTTGGTAAGGCAAGGGATACGACTGGTAATATTGCCGGTAAATACCTTGGCCTGGAAAATGCTGCTGTGGTCATGGCAAAATCAGGTGCAAGAGGTTCCATGTTGAACTTGACCCAAATGGCAGGATGCGTGGGCCAGCAGGCTGTGAGGGGCGAGCGTATCAGGCGGGGTTATGCAGGCAGGACACTTTCCAATTTCCATACCGGTGACCTGGGTGCGGCAGCTCACGGGTTCGTAAAGAACAGTTATAAGAGCGGCCTTTCACCCACCGAATACTTTTTCCATGCCATTGGCGGCAGGGAAGGTCTGGTGGATACGGCTGTCAGGACATCCCAGAGCGGTTACCTGCAGCGCAGGTTGGTCAATGCACTCCAGGACCTGGAGGTCCAGTATGATGGGACTGTAAAGGATACCAGGGGCATGGTTGTCCAGTTCAGGTACGGGGAGGATGGTATTGACCCCATGAAAAGTGAATTCAGTAAGCCACAGGCCATAGAGTGGATAGTGGAATCTGTCACTTCAAAGGAGGTGAAATAATGGCAGTGAGCCAGAAGACCATTGAAGAGATGACCAGGAACCTGCAACTGCCAAAGAACATCCTTGATACTCTCCATAAAGAGCTTGAAGAGACTAAAGTGACCAAGAAGCAGCTTGAAGAGATTATTAAGAGGGTTGTTGAAGGTTATGAATACGCCTGTATTGAGCCATGTGAGGCTGCCGGTGTGGTCTCGGCCCAGAGTATAGGTGAGCCTGGTACACAGATGACTATGCGAACATTCCACTATGCAGGTGTGGCCGAAATCAATGTTACACTGGGCCTGCCCAGGCTGATCGAGATCGTGGATGCCAGGAAGAACCCTTCTACGCCCATGATGTCAGTCTATTTGACAGAAGATTATGCACATGACAGGGACATGGCCCGTAAACTGGCATGGAATATCGAGGCTACCCATATCAGTCACCTGGGTAGTTTGTCTACAGATATCATGGAAATGACATTGACCATCGAGCTCAGTAAGAAGGTTATCAACCAGCGTGGGATCACACCAGAGGAAGTGGCTGAGAAACTGGGGGACGAATTGGGATTAACTGTACTGATAGATAATAATGTGCTTACAGTACGTCCGGAGAACGAGTCGTACAGGGAACTGCTCCAGCTTGGCAAGAATATTGAGAACGTGACCCTTAAGGGAATAAGTGATATCAAACGTGTGGTCATCAGGAAAGAGGATACCATTGACGAATATGTACTGTATACTGAAGGTTCGTCGCTGAAACACATTGCTGACCTGGATGGTGTGGATATGACCCGGTCCACCACTAATAATATCAATGAGATATATGAAGTGTTCGGTATCGAAGCTGCCAGGAATAGTATAATAAAAGAAGCTACTGACACACTTCGTGAACAGGGTTTGTCAGTTGATGTACGGCATATCATGCTGGTGGCTGATATCATGACCGTTGACGGGGAAGTGAAGGCTATTGGCAGGCACGGCATCTCGGGTGAGAAGGCCAGTGTACTTGCACGGGCGGCTTTTGAGGTTACAGTGAACCACCTGCTGGATGCAGGTACAAGGGGAGATATTGACGAACTGAGAGGTGTGACCGAGAATGTTATTGTGGGACAGCCCATTCAACTCGGAACCGGACATGTCAAACTCCTGGCAGCAAAAAGAACTTAAATAATAAGACCCAGTAGATAGAAAAAATCATACAGGATGATATTCATGGATTTAGACCTTAATAAAATACTGAGAATCACGATACAGACCGGAAAGGTATCGATCGGATCAAGGCAAACAGTGAAGGCTGTGGATAATTACCAGGCCAAAGCTGTCGTGCTTGCGTCCAACTGTCCCGCCGACGTACGGGACAGGGTTACAGGGAAAGTACCTGTGATCGACTTTCCAGGCATTGGCGTTGAACTGGGTACGACCTGCAGCAAACCGTTTGCTGTTGCGGCAATGGCTGTGGAGGACCCAGGGGAATCAAAAATATTAGGGGTAATAAAAGGATAAGGGTGTATAATTGAGCGAAGTTAAACTCTCCACTGATGGAATTCGCTATATTGCATTGTTCGAGAGTATCACCGGGGCCACTGCCAGGGATTGTCTTCTTGATGATGACAAAAACAGGGTGATATTTGTTGTTAAGACAGGAGATATGGGTATGGCCATAGGCAAGAACGGTGAGCATGTCAACAAGCTTGTAAAAAGTATCGGGCGCCATGTTGAAGTGGTGGAGTATAATGATGACCCGGTTGTATTCATACAGAACCTGTTCCAACCGGCAAATGTCAATAACATAAAGATCGGATATAAGGGTGACAGACGTATAGCTTATGTAGAAGTAAAAACTAAAGAGAAGGGTCTTGCTATAGGGCGAAACGGAAAGAACATTGAAAAAGTGAAGGTTCTTGCCAAACGACATCATGATATAGATGATGTGACAATCCAGTAGCCTGCAAGAATTCCAGATAATTAATTTCACAGGAAGTATTATAATATGGGAAATGGAAAATATGCTGCCCGCAAACTAAAAGGTGACCGGGAAAATTTCAGGTGGAGCGACAGGAAATACCTGAGGCGCGCCCTGAAGCTTAATGTAAAGGCAGATCCCCTTGGAGGCGCTCCACGGGGAAGGGGTATTGTACTTGAGAAAGTAGGTGTAGAGGCAAAACAGCCCAACTCTGCTATCAGGAAATGTGTAAGGATCCAGTTGATCAAGAACGGACGGCAGGTCACTGCTTTCTGTCCTGGTGATGGTGCTATCAATTTCATAGATGAACATGATGAAGTGACCGTGGAACGTATCGGCGGCCGTATGGGTGGCGCAAAGGGTGACATTCCAGGTGTCAGGTTCAAGGTAACTGCAGTGAACGATATGAGTCTCAACGAGATGGTGATCGGACGCAAAGAGAAGCCAATGAGGTAGTTGTATGAACAAGATTTTTGATAAATGGGATACTACAGAAGTCCAGGTCGATGATATCAGCGTTGAGAGGTATATCAACTTAAAGCCTGTTATGCTGCCTTATTCCGGAGGAAAACACGCCAGACAGCAGTTCAATAAGTCCAACCAGCATATTGTTGAGAGGCTCATCAACAAGATGATGCAGTCTGAACAAAACACAGGCAAGAAGATGACTACCTACAGGATCGTTAAGGAATCTTTTGAGATCATTAACAAGAAGACCAAGGAAAATCCGATCCAGATACTGGTAAATGCTATTATTAATGCCGGACCCAGGGAGGAAACGGTCAGGCTGAAATACGGCGGGATCGCTGTTCCAAAGGCAGTTGACAGTGCACCCCAGCGCAGGGTGGATACTGCATTGAAGCTGGTAGCTGAAGGGGCGTATAAGTCTTCATTTAAGAAAAGGCGGTCCATAGAGGAAGCCCTGGCAAATGAGATAATAGCAGCCGCAAACTACGATGTCAAGTCCTATTCTATTAACAAGAAGGAAGGAAAGGAACGGGTGGCAAAGGCTGCAAGGTAATCTATATTATTGCGGCTTTGCCGCAATCACTTTTTTTTATATTCAGGGACGGGATCTTTTTTTTATTAATATGAAAACTTAAGAATTAGATGATTAATAATAATTAGATGTGCAATAAAAATTAGACGATTGATAATAATTAGATGAGCAATAAAAATTAAACGATTAATAATCAGATACTTAAAATTTATTGAGGAAACAGATATGGGACGAAGGAAAAAGATGGTTGAGCGCGTGACTGTGCTCATGAATGAACCTGAGAATGTCAGGAATATCGGTATAGTGGCACATATCGATCATGGAAAGACAACTCTTACAGATAATATCCTGGCCGGTGCCGGCATGATCTCAAAGGAACTGGCAGGCAAGCAGTTGTTCACAGATTCAGATGAGGAAGAGCAGGAGCGGGGTATCACTATAGACTCTGCCTGTGTTTCAATGGTACATGAGTTCGAAGGCGACGAATACCTGATCAATCTTATTGATACGCCGGGCCATGTGGATTTCGGCGGTGACGTGACCAGGGCCATGAGGGCTGTGGACGGTGCTGTGGTAGTTGTGGATGCGGTGGAAGGTACCATGCCACAGACCGAGACCGTGCTCAGGCAGGCTTTGAAGGAACATGTGAGGCCGGTACTGTTTATAAACAAAGTGGACAGGCTGATCAATGAGTTGCAAGTAGACTCCCAGGAAATGCAGATCCGGCTGGGTAAGGTCATTGACCATGTGAATAAGCTCATCAAGGGCATGAACGAAGAGAAATACAAGGCAGGATGGCGTGTGGATGCTGCCGGCGGCACTGTAGCCTTTGGTTCTGCCCTGTATAACTGGGCCATAAGCGTACCGTTCATGAAGAAATCAGGTGTCGGGTTCAATGATGTTTACAATTACTGCAAGGAAGAGAACCAAAAGGAACTGGCAGAGAAATGCCCGCTCCATGAGGTTTTAAATGATATGATCATCCGGTTCCTGCCCAATCCCCTCGATGCCCAGAAGGACAGGGTGAATGTGATATGGCACGGTGATAAGGAATCCGAGGAAGGTAAGAATATGCTAAATGCCAACCGTGACGGTGATGTGGCATTAATGGTCACAAATATCTCATTGGACCCCCACGCAGGCGAAGTGGCCACTGGCAGGTTGTTCAGCGGTACACTAAAAAGAGGCATGGAATTGAATGTATCGGGTACTGTCAAGACGAACAGGCTGCAGCAAGTAGGTATTTTCATGGGCCCGGAAAGGCTGGAAGTGGAACAGATACCTGCCGGTAATATTGCGGCTCTAACCGGCCTGAAGGATGCGTATGTGGGTGCCACGGTATCGTCCAAGGATGACATGATACCTTTTGAAGCCATCCAGCATGCCAGTGAGCCTGTGGTCACAGTAGCTGTGGAAGCAAAGCACATGAAGGACCTGCCCAAGCTGGTTGAGGTGCTGAGGCAGGTGGCAAAGGAAGATAATACCCTGAAAGTAACTATTGATGAGGAGACCGGGGAACACCTTATGTCAGGCATGGGAGAACTCCATCTTGAGGTCATAGGCCACAGGATCGAGCGTGACAAGGGTGTGGAGATCACTACCAGTCCGCCAATTGTGGTATACAGGGAAACCATCCAGAAACATGCCGGACCGGTGGAAGGTAAGAGTCCGAACCGTCATAACAGGTTCTATATTGAAGTGGAACCATTGGATAGCAGTATAGTGGACCTTATTAAATCCGGTGAGGTATCCATGCGTATGCCAGAACTTGAGCGGCGTGAAAAGTTCATGGAGGCAGGGTTTGAAAAGGTTGAAGCAAAAGGCGTTACCCATATTTTTGAATCAAATATTCTCATCGACACGACCAAAGGTATCCAGTACCTGAATGAGACCATGGAACTGATCATCGATGGTTTTGAAGAGGTTATGAAAGCGGGCCCGCTCACCAGGGAACCCTGCCAGGCGGTTAGGGTCAAGCTCGTAGATGCAAAGCTGCACGAGGATGCAGTACACAGGGGTCCGGCCCAGGTGATACCTGCGGCAAGGCAGGCCATACAGGCGGCCATGCTTATGGCTGACGATACATTACTGGAGCCGTACCAGAAG
>JAIWAT010000024.1:0-13512 GCA_048634225.1 Anaerolineales bacterium
GGCAGGGATGAATGCAGGGTAATTTCGGCACTCCTGGCCCAGTCATGAACGGTCCCGGTACCCCCGGTCTTACCGTCTATTTTAGTATCAAGCAAAATAGCATCAGCAATATTATACAGTTCGTATATTTCATCCACAACACTACCCACATCAGTTTCGCCATCAATATGTATGGTCTTGATGAGCTTCACACCAGCATTCTCCTTGAAGGTCCTGAGGTCTTCCCGTGACATGGAACTGTGCACCTGCACGACATCAGGCTGAACAAACCCGGTCAGTTCAAGGGCATTGTCAAGGCTATCCGGCATGCAGACCATCACAGTACTCACCAATGGAGGTGTGGAGGCTGCCAGTTCCCTGGCGGTTTCCCTGTCTATCTTTCGCGGTGTACTGACCGGTACTTCGGTGATAAAACCTACCGCATCAGCCCCGTACTTCACAGCCATCATTACAGAATCCAGGTCTTTCATCCCGCATATCTTGACCCTGGGAAAGGGCAAGGTTTGGTATTGCTGTATCTGGTCACTGGCCGGTTTGTGCATGGAAATTCACGAGACTCCTTCAATCGATTATATCTATGAGATGTATTTTCCAAGCTGTCCTGTGTCGCCTGCTACTTCCACGAAACTTTTCAGTTTCTCCAGGGCTGCGCCGCTGTCAATGGTCTGCTGTGCCAGTTCCACACCGTCTTTCAGGTCAGATGCCTTACCACCCACGACCAGCGCTGCGGCAGAGTTCATGACCACGATATCCCTCTTTGGTCCTTTCTTCCCCTGTAGTATCTTCACAATATCAGCAGCGTTCTCCTGGGGGGTACCGCCCCTGATATCTGCTATTGTTGCCCTGTTGAATCCCAGTTCTTCGGGGGACAGTGAATAAGTCCTGATCTTCCCGTTGTTAAGTTCTGCTATAGTAGTGGTGTCGATATTGGATATCTCGTCAAGGCCGCTTCCATGTACCACAAAGGCCCGCCTGGTTCCAAGGATTTTCAGGACATTTGCCATGGTCTCACATAATGACTCATCAAATACGCCGATAACCTGGGATCTGGCATTGGCAGGATTTGTCAATGGGCCAAGGATGTTGAACACTGTCCTTACTCCCAGTTCCTTCCTGGGTCCGCCCACGCGTTTCATGGATGGATGGAACACAGGGGCCAGCATGAACCCGATGCCTACCTTTTCTATGGATTCCTCCACCTTTTTGGGCGGCAGGTCTATGTTCACGCCCAGTTCTTTTAATACGTCCGCACTTCCGGATTTTGATGTGATGGAATAGTTGCCGTGCTTTGCCACAGGCACTCCGGCAGCCGATGTGATGATGGCCGAGGCTGTACTGATATTGATGGTGTGGGATGAATCGCCGCCTGTGCCGCAGGTATCAACCAGCGTGCCGCTGACCTTGGGGTTGATGGTGTTTGCGGCTTCCTTCATACCCATGGCCATGCCTGCGATCTCTTCTGCTGTTTCGCCTTTCATTTTGAGGGCTGTGAGAAATGCTCCTATCTGGGCATCGGTGGCATCAGTGAATATGCTGTTGATGGCTGACCTTGATTCTTCTGATGTAAGGTTTTCTCCTGCTGTAATTTTTTGGATAAATTCTATCATTAATAACACCTGTATTTAATGTACAATAGTATACATTGTTGTATAGATACGTACAATATATATAAGCTTTATGACATCCAAATAACCATAGTATCAAGTGCAAGTCCAATATTCCCTATCTGGCAATGATTCTGTGCATAATTCTCTTTTGTAAAATTCTTAATAAGCTGGCAAAGGGAGATTTCCGACTTAGTTCTGATCTTTATATTTGGGCACGCGCAGAGATAACTAAATACAAAACACAAATTATATATTTTAACAGCCATGTCCACCACCAGCTGCGCCCAACAACACCCGAGGCCACCGCTCACATGCAGTCTTCACACAAGCAGCAGGGCTGGTGCGGGGTGCGAACTCGAAACGAGCACGAAAGCCGCGGCCAATCTGCCTGTTTCTGCTGCACCTAAGCCCGCCGCCGTTAAAGTGCAGTCACGATCGCAGGCGTGCGCCAGAAAAATGACAGTATAAAGCAATATAATAAATTAGAATTATTTACAAGAGAAGCTATAAAATGACCAAATGCAACAACCTTAAATATAACACTAACAAAACTTAGAATATTAAAAGGAAAAGGAAATCTCCATGAGCAGCACCATTGAAACGGTTAGACACCTATCAAAAGACCTTGGAATAAATGAAGACACGCTTGTTCAGGAAAGTATTATAGAGTTCCTTAAATCCAGGATCAAAGCGTGTATGACGGATCGACTGGAGATCATGTCCAGATACCAAATAGCATCACGGAATGAATTCGAAAACAAAGTGCAGGAGGGTACCATTCCTGAACATCCCGGGTGGGAGGATCTGATAACTCTTGAAAACCTTGAGAATACAATAAACAAATTGAAAATGGAACTTTCGCATGTTAGAGACATATCTACTTCTTGAGTCAATAGCTAAAACATACGAAGAAATTGTATTGGAAACGAAAATACTTAAACTTCCTTCAGAAGAAGCATCCAAATTGAGGATTGAGCTGGTTGATGGGAGTTTTGCAGATGTGTGGATTTCTGTTTCTGGAAAGTATTCATACCACTGGAATAGACTTGAGATCGATGGAACAATATATCGTTATGATAATGCACCCCACAAACCCTGGGCATATGTAGCTACTTTTCCTCATCATTTCCATAACGGCGATGATAAAGCAGTGATTGAAAGTGATATGGACTCAAAACCAGACATACAGATGAAAAAATTCATGGATTTTATACGTGAAACCCTGCTGAAATCAATTTAGCTGACACTGCGGCGCCTTTTAAGGATATTTACATTATACGCGTTAGCAGCCTCAACTTTTGCACCTGCCTGTTTCTGCTGCACCTAAGCCCGCCGCCGGTTGCGCCCATGAACAGATAAATAGACTAAAACCTAAGTAGTAACACGTCGCATTCGGCACGTTCCACCCGATTAATAAATTCAGTCTCCTACCTCAAATGGATTATGAAACATCTGCGAACCCAAATATCTCCAGCCAATCCTATTTCACCCTGTACCGCACCGCCGACTCCTTCAACGCCTCGATACCAGGCAGTTTCTCGCCAGCCAAAAAGTCGATACAGGCACCTCCGCCCGTACTAATATGATCGATCCTGGATTCCACACCAAGTTGTTCCACTACTGCCGCACTATGCCCGCCGCCAATAACACTAAACCTGGATTCAGTAGCCGCCTCGATCAGTTCAACAGTCCCAAGAGAGAAAGGCTCCCTTTCGAACACTCCGGCCGGGCCGTTCATAATAACTGTCCCCGCATTCCTGATCTCCCTGGAGAATTTCACAATAGTCTCCAGCCCGATATCCATTATAGGCAGAACAGAATGATGGTTCTTATTCAGCACATCGATCGACTCTTCCACCCTCTCCCCTTTCTTATCCAGTGCAACATCAACAGGAAGACCGATCTTATCATTGTACTTTTCCAGCAGCTTCCTGCCAAGCTCTATCTGGTCGCCATATCCCTGTGACTGAATGAATTCCATATTAGGTTTGCCAATATCAACACCCTTAGCTGCCAGGAGGATATTTGCCACAACACCAGTGAGCAGTACACTATCAGCCTTTCCATTTTCCAGCACATACTCTGTGACCTTCAATGAATCTTCCACCTTCGCACCACCCAGCACATAAACACATTTTCCGCTACCGAGATCACAACTGCGGCTTAGCGATGTTATTTCCTTTTCCATCAACCTGCCCGCTATACTGGGAAGCACATTAGTAAATCCTATTATAGACAGGTGTGAACGGTGAGAGACCGCAAAAGCATCATTTAAGTAAAAATCTGCAAGAGGATACAGGCGCTGCACCATATGGGACCGGGCATGTTCTTCAGTAGTACGGTTCAGGCTTTCCTCTGAAAAGAACCTGACATTCTCCAGCATCAGGATGTCACCGCTCTCAAGTTTCCTGATCTTGGTAACAGCACTGGAACCGAAAATATCATCCACATAGGTAATATCCTTGCCAAGCAGGTCTGACAGGCGCCGGGCATGGGGCTCCATCGTAGTAAAATCGCTTTTACCAGGCCGGCTCTGGTGGCTCATGAGCACTAATTTCGAATCATCCAGTTCTTTAAGTGTAGACAGCGAACCCTTAAACCTTTTATCATCAAGGATCTCATTTCCAGGGCTCATGGGTGAGTTCAGGTCCAGCCTGCAAAGAATTGTTTTTCCTGAAAGATCAAAATCATCAATAGTAAGGTAATCCTTTTCTGGCAAATACTATACCTCGATTGTTGATATCATATATCGGATTATAAATTATAAAGGATAGTAATTTAAACTTTCTATGCCAGGGGAAAAAGTTGTATATTGAAGATGTGCAATCTACCCACAATTGGAAAAAATGTAATATAATGGGATGTTGAGCGGGATTAAGGGGGGATAGGGGATGGGAGTAAAGTGAAAATAGCCTTACCCGCTCAACAATTAATTATATATGATATATAGTATAAAAATGTTGTGATTAATATACTTCGATAAACTCGAACGGTATATGTTTTACTATTAAAACCTTTATATGCCACCACCACATATAAACCCTGGAAAAACAGGAGTCTCCAGAACCATGAACATAAACCGTGAGCAAGTATTGATAGAAGCCCTTCCGTATATCAGGGAGTTCTACGACTCCATCATGATAATAAAAGTAGGTGGACACGCCATGGTTGACCCCACCATCATGGCAGATATAGTCCAGGACATAGTACTACTGCGTTACGTAGGCATCCATCCCGTGCTCGTACACGGGGGCGGTCCCGAGATTACCCAGAAGATGGAAAAGATGGGGAAAAAAAGCGAGTTTGTGGCAGGACTGCGCATCACAGACGATGAGACACTGGAAATTGCACGTATGGTATTAGTTGGCAACATCAACACCAGGATCGTATCCCTGATAGGCACCTATGGCGGAAAGGGGCTGGGACTCTCAGGTAAGGACGGCGGTCTTATCATGGCAAAGAAAAAAGGCATCCAGCGCGTCACCTTTGAAGGCAGGGAGCACGAAGTAGACCTGGGCTGGGTGGGAGATGTAGAGGTCATCAATCCCGAGATACTCATGATAGCAGCCGGAAAGGATTACATACCGGTTGTGGCACCCATAGCAATGGATGATAAGGGTAACAGCCTGAATATCAATGCCGATACTGTTGCCGGAGACATTGCCGCAGCCTTGAAGGCCAAAAAACTCTTACTCATGACCGACGTACCCGGAGTATTGGGCAAACCCGGGGACCCTGCCAGTCGCATATCCCGCATCCGGCTGGACCAGGTTGAGGACATGATCAAGGAAGGCACCATTGCCGGTGGTATGATACCAAAGATACGCTCGGCAGCAGTTGCAGTAGAACAGGGCGTTGAAAAGGTCCATATCATTGACGGCAGCAAGTCCCACAGCATCCTGCTGGAACTTTTCACCGATTCTGGTATAGGGACCATGATATATAGTTAGCTTTGATGTTTTTTCCAGGATACCGGCACTTCCGAATAGCCCGATTTTCGATTTAGGACCACAGGCATAATACATTTTTTGAGAAGATGAAACATCGAATTTTTTTACACTGTAATAACCTACTGGACATAGTACCATAATATACATGACAAATCTTGTTGGCACTACTCACGATACTGTCATTGATTTTCATGACAAACCATATAAATAAATCCCAAATGTTAAGGTGTAGCTAATCATGATAACAACGTTGAGTTTTTTATCAACTTGATAGGATGAAAAATATGGAAGAGAAAACATATTCGGAACAACTATGTGGATATTGTAAAGGAACCGGGAAAGTTGAGGGAGAAGAATGCCCCATCTGTCATGGAAAAACAACTTTTATGGTAAAAGAACCACCCAAAAATTGCCAGTTCTGTAAGGGAAATGGCTGGACGAATAAAGGTCAACCCTGCCGAATCTGCAAAGGATCCGGGTGGATAGGAGTCAAGAAAGAGGTAATTTTAGCATAATATATTATTTGCATTTAATATTCTAATTTTCATTGGAATATTAAAATTAGTTAAAATGTGGCAGATGCCACATTATTTTTTTTGATTATTCAGTACATCTGAATATGCCTACTTCCAATTTAGAATTTTTTGAATACTCACAGTAAAAACCATATACATTTTTTTTAAGCTATTATTAGAATATAATGGAAATTGAATTAAGATGTTTTACCTTTGCCTTGCAGAAATATAGCAGGTTTTATCTTAATCGTTATACCCCGCAGCTCTGCTGCGGTTGGGACAAGCTATGGTCAATGCAACCTCAGTAGCCTGAGACATGAGATACCCCACAGCTCTGCTGTGGGGAGCTTCATTGCAAGTGCACAATCTTAATGTCCATTTGATATGTTTAGTATCCCTGTCTGATTTATTTACCCACAGGTTCTGCTGAAGGTAGCACCATTACAGTCCACTCTTCCGTGACCATATTTTGGATCTCTGCCTCGAACTCCGAGATCATCTGCGGTTCTAATAAGTATGGTTCTTATGGTATCCATATCTGCGTATCTGTGGGTACCTCTGCAAAGTGCTGCCGCTCCGGATACATGGGGTGCTGCCATGCTTGTACCGCTTAAGGTCCCGTACCTGTTCCCTGGGAGCGTAGAAAGTATATTCACTCCAGGTGCACAGAGATCTACTTCATTCCCTTGACAGCTAAAAGATGCCCACGTGTTGCTACTATCAATTGCGCTAACTGCCACGCATTTATTAAATTTAGCAGGATAACCGACAGGTCCTCCACTATTTCCAGCCGCTGCCACCAGAAGTGTTTTTTGTGCTGCCCAGTTAATATAAGCCTCCAGAGCATTTGGAGCGCTTGAAGCACCGAGACTCATATTTGCGACATCGAATGTGCAACCATGGTATCTTCTCATCCAGTAAAGGCCAGATATCAGCCAACTCCAATAACCTGAACCTCTATTATTGAGAACCTTTATTGCATACAGATATGCGGATGGTGCGACTCCTACTACTCCAAATCCATTTATTCTTGCAGCAATTGTCCCGGCTACATGTGTTCCGTGGCCATTACCATCTACCCAACTCTCCCCTGGAACAAAGCTTATACCACTTATGAGGTTCCCTCTCAGATCGGCATGGGGCCATATTCCTGTATCTATTACAGCTACATAGATACCTTTGGCTTTAGTCGCTTCCCAGCACATCGGAGCCTTTACTCTGGAAACTCCCCATGGGACTCTATCAGCCTGGGCTGAAGGTCCATCTGCTGTTGCAGCGTTAGGGCTTGCAGCAACTAGATTATCGACGAGCCCTTCTTCAGGAAGCATTTCAAACGGGCTGATCTCATTCGCATAGATCTTCCCATCAGGTTCTACTGCGTCAACGTTTGGGTCCTTGCTAAGTGCATCGGCTTCCCCTTTGGTTAAAGTAACGAATACCATAGGTAAGTCGTAGTCGTTGATATCAAATGCTAATACATTCTCGGGATCGTCCCGGGGAGCAAAGCCGATATCTTGTTCGCCAATATCTATAAACTGAAGTTTTGGACCTACACTTTGCTGTAGTATTTCAGTTTTATCTGCTTTTTTATCTTTTCTTTTATCCTTCCTCTCGAAAGTAACAATATAGCGTTGCTTATCGCCTAATTCTTCTTCAATCATGTATTATTTCCCCCTATTTTATCTTATTGTTTATGTGATACACTTACCATAACACTCTTATCGAGCAAATCCCCGTGTATCTCGGATTTATCAAGCCATGGTTTAATATTTTTTAATTAAATATGGCAATACACCAGAAGTTTTTGTTTGATGATTCTTGTCCTTTGTCTCCCAGTATAACCACTCCCATAGTTTAACACATTTTAAATGTGTATGATAATGATGAACCCGAATATATTTAAACATTTCGGGATATAATTTTAATATAACACTAAGTATTTAACGGCAGTTATAGTCTAAATGAAAATCCTTTACCCGGCAATCACTTCCTGCTGCCCGATCACATTATACAGTGCCACCACAAAGGAGAACTGCATCAGTATCAGCAGGTACAGCACTCCCAGCGCTATATGTCCCTGGGTCAGTACCAGCGAGAACAGGGTGCCGAAAACAAACGGCATCACATATCCCAGCCGTTCGTACCGCTTGAGCCTGATGCATACCTTTGCCTCCAGTCTGAACAGCCATTTCAGCAGACTCCTCATGCCCTTTTTCTTACCGAACCTGAAAATGAGGTACATAGGTATAGTGATAAAGAAGAAATAGATGAAAAGCATAAGGCCGTAAATCAGCACGATGAGCATTACGAACGACATGGGTATCATGATGCCGATAAGACCTGGAATCTCTCTGAGCTTTACTCCCCTGTGGTCAAGAAAAATCACCATATTTTTTCCCGTATGTATCCTTTTGAAGAACAACCTCAGGATAAGGCCCAGCATGGCAAATACAGGAATTATGATGAGCAGGGCACTGATAACGTTGCCAACCGGGTCCTCATGGTTCCTTATGCCTATGACAAAGGGGTAGCTGACCAGCTGGACCAGCAGCAGGGCTATGGGAAGATTAATGTCTTCAAGTTTTTCCAGGTAGCCCATGCTTCCATCCTGCCCTATGCCAGCATGCAGGCAGTCTGCTTGTGCCTGAATACAAGGAACACGGCCGGTTCCTTAGAGTTGGTCCTGTGCCGCACTCCGGCAGGCACCAGTATACCAGTGCCGGATTCCAGCTCAATTGTAGAATTGCCTGATTCAATGACCACGCTGCCTTTCTGGTGAAGGAAGAACTCGTCGTAATTGTGTATGTACCATTTGCCTTCACCCTCACACAGCACGGCACGCAGGAGCGAGTCGTCAATGAACACCATATCATGGGGGTGGCGTGGCGATTCCAGTTTGTTGACTTCCTTTTCAAAATCGATAAGTCGTATATCCATGTGATTTGCTCCGTTTGTTAATAATCAATACATTCTCAATTATAATATTATCCTGAAGTGGTATGATCAATAAAAAACAACCAGTGTAATTCCCAACGCAAGCATTGTGATAACCGGCCAAAAGAGGAGCTTCATGATCAGGTTATCCTGATAATGAATTAAATTACACCTGATGTTCGAAGCAAGCAGGATGGAATTAACAGATACAACCAGGATGGCGAAATACAGTATAAAATAGAAATATTCCAGATAAATAATTCCCTCACTTGGCAGTTTTTCTCTAAGTGAATTATTGGATACAATAAGGACAAAGAAAAGTGCAGCACAATATGCTAAAACCGTAGACGAATCAAAACCATACAGATCTTTCTTCTGCTCATGTTTTGTAGATATCATTAAAACAGCAAATAATAACAAGGTCACAACAATAATAGGAACCATGTCAGATATGAAGGAACTCATAAAATTCCTTTCTGTACCTACATTAAAGTAGAGTTCAGGTGAAACGTTATTCTTCCTGTCCTCAATTCCAAAATCAGTATTATAACTATTTACCCTGTAGCTGAAAAAGCTGTCCTGTATCTCCCAACCTTCAAGGACAAAATCTCTTTCTAATCCGGGTTTAGTATCCGGACGGATAACTTCATATGAATCCAGGTCAGGAACCAGTATATTGCTATTGTTGAAATCTTTATGCCAGATTCTTATCCATACATCTTCAGAGTCAAAAGGATACTTTGAATAATCGAAAGATTGACGCAGCACAGCCCAGAAGTACCATCCCCTGACACTTCCATCTTCATAAGCCTCACTTATTTGTATCTGTTCAGCTTCAGGGAAGATAACACCAGGAGGCAGTCCACTGGTATTGCCGTATGGATCATCCTGCCATATATAGCCGGTCACGATCACATTGTTTGCACTGGAAAACTCCAACGATTGAAGAAAAATACCTGTAGGAACCCTTACCAGTTCTCCAGGGTTTTCGTTAGCTGCTGTAATACTGTTTTGGAATTTATGCAAGGCTACTTCCAGACCCACCTGGTCAAGGATCACTACATCATCACTATCATCTCCGGATTGGTCGTCAAGTGCAAGATACCATATAAAACACATTCCGATAATACATAGAACAGAAAAGAGAATCGCTATAGTCCATAGGTTATTTCCTTTGTATGCACCAAGGATGAGAATAGATAAGAAAAATAAAAATGCTATAGCTGCTATGGTAATTATGTAGAGTAAATGTCGCTGGTACGTCTTTATGGCAGTAAATGTCTCGTCTTCGACAAATACTACTCCTAACGTCCAGTTTGTGGATGGAATGGGCTCATAGAAGACCCAGGAAGTCTGGCCTGTGAACATATTATAAATGACCTGATGCTCTCCATAAACAATATTTTGGGTTATTGCTTGCAGAGTTTTATCTGTTTGTTGTAAATCTGCAATATTCCTGCCCAGGTATTTTTGGATGGGATGGGAGACTATTGTTCCTTTTTCCGTGATGATAAAACCATAACCCGTATCCCCCATATCAAGTGAATCCACCATGTCCCTTACGCCGTCCAATGAATAAACTGCAGCAGTAATTCCTACCTGGTTTTTTTCCCGGCTTGATACATTCGTATGATAAAAAGGAAGGCCGTACAATGCAAGGAATGTATCGCTTGCAGTTCCGAAATAGGGCTCGACCCAGCCTTCTCCTTCATCCAATGGCTGGTGGTACCAATCGGTACGGGGATGGGTGCCATCTTGAATATCGGGGTGGGTGTAATCATACTTATCTTCAATTTGGATCAGCCTGGGTTCTCCTTCCTCCCATACATAATAGGGGGCATAAAGCCTGGTTGTTGAATTATATGCATAGGGTTGATACGCCACAACCACACCATACAGGTCCGGATGTTCTTGCAACGTATTTTTGAGTCTTGTCCTGACCTGTTCATCCTGTAGTTCACCGGAACTCAAATCATCTTCAATGGACCTGGAGATGGTTATTAGCTCACCAAGACTGCTTCCGATCTCACCTGCAGCGTCTTTGGCCTGGGCCTCTGCGTTCTCCTTTGCATCTTCAAGCATCTGGGAGGTGTTTTGCAGATATGTATATCCGAGGAATACTATTATTAAAAAAAATGTTACACACATGAGCAAGGAGACCCTGAATATCTGTTTTTGATTTTTGTCTGCCTGCACCATAGTCGCACCTTTTTCATTTCGTACATTTAAATATTCTATGGCATTTTATAAATGGTTTTTTACATTAAATTCCAATCTTGCTCCTCCTTATTTTTTATGATACGTTAATGTTATATTTCTAAAAAATAGACAAAGTGCCACAAAATGAAAAAAACTGCCCGTACTGCCCCCAGATACGATATGATGTTCAGTGACGGTAAATTCAATGCCACCCTCCTGATAGGACCTGATCCTTTCGGTGCTTTTTATGATTATAGTGTCTTCCAGGGGGCCAGGATCAAACTTAAGAAAACCGGTTTTGAGCTTACCGGCCATAAGGTCGGGTTGGATACCTTTGAAACTGTGTTCAACTATAATGGTGACAGTATCAGGGCACGTATAAGGCTGGTTCATGGCCGGAGTTATTCAGGGGGCCTGCAGGAACTCTGGCGTGAGTCGTTGGCGTATGAGGACCTGGTGTATTTAAAAAGCCATGCAGGATACGGGAAACACTTGAGCCTGAGCGATGATGTGAGCTGTTTTACCGATGCCATGAAGGAAGGATTCAGTCATCCGGACAGGACACCATACCAGTTGTATTACCTTGATTGCTGCAAGAGTGAGATGTATTACAGGGACGTGTTCCGGGAGTATGTGGGGTATGAAGGGGTGGACTTGATACTGCATCAGTGGTTCTGCAATTATATTATTATCGGGCCTGTGGTTGTGTTGTTGAGGGAGTTGATGGCGGGGTCGGATTTTGAGACTATTGTGGCAGAGATGAACGATGAGTACGGGGTGCCACATGTGGATGCTGAGGACGACCCAGAGGATTTGAAGCATGACCGGAAGATGGTTACTTATTGTGTGGGTTGATGGTGGCTGAATTTTGGGTAGATTTTTATTTCGATAGTAGGGCTGGAGCATCCTGTCAGGTCAGCTAATTCACAGTCAACTACCCGGTTTTGAAAAATGAGGCATCCCGACGTGGGTGCATGGGGTATCTATCATTTATCTTTTGTTTGACGTTTATTGATAAATAGAGGCACGAAATCAGAATGAGATGGGCAGGATGTTGTTATTTTACTTTTTCAACATCTTCTTAAATTCGTCCACAGATATCCCGGCATCAGCCAATATGCTTTTGACAACTTTGGGATGCAGAATTTTTCCACTATGGTAAGCAATAGTTACTCTTTTCCCTTCATTATTTTTGTATATTTTATGGCTGCCTGACTGCCTTGAGAAACAAAATCCCAATTTTTCAACTATTTTGATCATCTCATTAGCGGTTACCCTTGGTAACTTTTCACTCATGCAGTTACCTCAAGGGCAACAAGGCTGAAAGAGTTGATTTTTTCAATTTTTTCTCCCCTTTCTTGAATATCTTCTATATGAAGGCGGATAGCGTCTTTGATATTTTCAAGGGCTTCCTCATAAGTATCTCCTTGAGAATAACAGCCCTGTAAAGCCGGGCACATTGCGAAATAGCCGTATTCGTCTTTTTCTATTACTGCGGGGAGAGTATATTTTTCCATCGTTAAGACTTCCTTATGTATCTGGATAATGATCTTTCTTCAGGTTCAAATGTGTCTATCTTATTCCTAAGTAGATTATAGTTACTACTGCCAAGTTCTATAATTGTCATGGTAATATTTAATTTTACTTCCAAATCCCTGGATAAATCAATAGTTTTGATATTATTGTGGCAGGGATGAACAATGAATACGGAGTACCACATGTGGATGTGGAGGACGACCCCGAGGATTTGAAGCAGGACCGGAAGATGGTTACTTATTGTGTGGGTTGATGGTGGCTAAACCAGGAAAATAAAAATAACCCCGCCTATAATGAAACTACATAGGTTCATCAACAGGCTCAATATCAGTGACATTACCAGTGCTAAAGTCTTTTTTGTGAATAGGAAAATGAAATACCCTTCAAACAGCACTGCAAATATCTCTGAGAATAATATTACCAGCAGGAAATGTAAGGGCAGATACGGGAAAACCAGCCAGACTATGGGGAGTGATACCAGATTTGCGATCAGGACACCAACTAAGATACTTCGCGGCTCTTTCTTAACTGACACAAAGACAAAAGCCACAAGCAATTCCAGTATTAACGTTAACACAAGGGCTATTAGAAAAATAGAAATATCACCGGATGTCGTTCTCTTGAAGGGAGGTACCTCCTCCACAACCAGACCGGTGTCTGTAACCCTCACGTTAAATTCCGCAATGTATGAACTGCTTTTAAAAATATTACTCTGCCGCTGTTGGTCTGAGAAATTGATAACCAGCCTGTGATATTGACTATACCCATAGG
>JAIWAT010000025.1:0-13167 GCA_048634225.1 Anaerolineales bacterium
GTTTACCCATGACAATGCTCTCAAAACAAGAACTTACAACAGCACTTAACACCAACCTGCCCCTGGTGGAACAAATGATAGACCCCGCCGTCCAGACCCAACCCAACGGCATAGAGATGACCCTGCAAAGCGTCCACAGCCTGCAAGGCCCTGGCTCAGTAGCCTTTGACAACAGCGAACGGCAGTTGCCGGACACCGAACCTTTGGAGTTCGACGGCGACGGTTGGCTGCATCTTGGACCTGGCATATACAAGATCATCTACAACGAAGTAGTGAACATACCCGATGGCCTGGCCGCCATTGCCAGAGCCCGCTCAAGCCTGCTGCGCTGCGGTGTAGCGCTGGAGACAGCCGTGTGGGATGCGGGGTACAGCGGGCGCAGCGAGAGCCTGCTGGTGGTGCACAACCCTGCGGGTTTCAGGGTGAAGCGCAATGCCAGGGTGGTACAGCTAATCTTTTTCAGGCTCAGTAGTGATGTTAGCGAAGGCTACAGTGGCATATACCAGAATGAAAACAAATAAGGGGGCAGGTCCGGTCACGACCGCCTTCGAATAACCAGCCCTGCCGTGACCAGCATCAAGAAACAAAACACAATACCAGGGGAGGGCGAGCCATATTCAGGGATATCCCCTGATCCGCTGGTACCAGATGTCTTGCCACCCAACGGGTCCTTTGTCTTGATAATATAGACATCACCACCGAACCCGGTAGATTTGGTCTGGCCTGCAACAGTGAACCCGCCTTTGGAATTCTGGATGGCGCAATATCCATAATCGTCGTTCTCGCCGCCAAATACCTGGCTCCACTGCTCATTACCATTACTGTCAAGTTTTAAAAGATACACATCATAGGAACCATATGTGTACTGGTTGGTCTTTCCTGCCAGTATATATCCGCCGTCAGATGTCTTACTGATGGATTGTGCCACCTCTTCTGTATCCCTTCCTCCAAAGGTTTTCTCCCATACCAGATTTCCGTCCAGGTCAACTTTCACCACATATATGTCAGATGATTCACCATGTGATTGTGTGTATCCGGCAACAACATATCCGTCCCTTTGCTGTTCAAGCGAAAATGCCTGGTCGTCACTACCACCGCCGAAATCCCTGCTCCATTCCACATTTCCATCTGAATCGGTTTTTACAATATACACCTTATAGCTGCCGTCGGTAGTCGAACGCGTATATCCAGCAACGATATATCCACGATCAGGAGTCTGCTGGATATCGTACGCCCCGTCCTCCAGGCCGCCGCCAATGGTCTTATCCCATTCCTTATTGCCGTTGGGATCCAGTTTGATAAGATACATATTCCCTTCCAGGATATTCTCCCATGACTGGCCTGCCGCCATATAACCCCCGTCCTTTGTCTGGATTATTTTTTCACACATATCGGTCTGGCTGCCGCCATACGTCTTTTCCCACTGGACTTCACCTGAAGGATCCAGCTTAATAATATAATAATCAATTACACCCACATTGAAGGACCGGGTCCCTCCCCCGATTATATATCCTCCGTCTGAGGTCTGTCGTATGGACTTTGCGTAATCCTCTTTTATATCCCCGTAATTATTTTCCCATTCCACCTCTCCGGTCGGACTGAGCTTTACCACATATATATCATTACTTGAACTTTCAGAAGCAGTCATCCCGGTAGCGATATAACCGCCGTCGGATGCCTGTATAATATCATAAATAATTTCCTGGCGGTTCCCACCCTGACTCACTATCCAGTCAGCCTCGGGAGCCGAGTTCGCAGATACAATGAACGGTACAAAAAATAAAAGAGAAATGAAAATAACAATAATCGTTTTCCAATTCATGAGCTTATCACCCTTATATGGTTTATTACACCCACTATTAATAATTTCTTGACATATAGTTAAGTATATACTTTCCTGCAGGCTAAGAAAATGCGAACGAAGTGAGTATTTTCCTGACTACTATTGCTTCAATCTTTCAACAATCCGGCGCTTCTTATCAATAGCTGCCATGGCAGCATTATCGATCCTGTCACACATTTGTTTAAAGTCCATGGGTTCATCCTCGCCTACCAGTTTTTTTATTGGTGTGTATGCAGATTCCCTGAACCTGGGAGAGAAGTCCACAATTTCGTCATTGATCTCAATCCTGGCACCTGAACCCTCCACGACCTTTCCTATCACATCTGCTGCAATGTCCTTTGACCTGAGTACCCCAATAATGTCATCTGCAGCACCGGGCGGTGCAATGATTAGCAGTGCATCCAGGGATACGCCCAGGTAATCTATCTCCAGTTCTTCCAGCATAGCCAGCACTGAATCATTTACCAGCGGCCGGATACGGTCTTCCTTAAACACAAGTTCCACACCAGCGGTCCGGGAAATCTCCTTTGCATCACCCCGCACGCCGCCGTTCGTCACATCGGTCATGGCATGGATACGTTCCAGCAGCCCCGCTTCCATGATGGCCTCACATGCCTCGATGAACTTGATATTGATGGTCTCATCCACAATATCATGTCTATCATAATACAGGGCCGTGGTGGAGATGGTGCCTCCGCCCGCCCCTTCTGTCATCAGTACAAGGTCGCCTGGCTCTGCTAATATCCTGGCAGAGATGGTCCGGGTTATACCCACTGCACCCACACCACCGGTCATGCGCTCTCCTATGACCATATCCCCGCCGATACGCAGGGTGCTGCCTGTTATCAGCGGCACACCTGTCAGTTCAGCCACTGCCGTAATACCTGCAATGTGGTCGAATATCCTGCCCACGTCACCATCATCTGCTACATGGATATCAGACAGCATGGCCAGCGGCCTGGCCCCCATTGCATAGATATCACGTAAGGCCGCCCTTGCCACATGGAATCCTGCCAGGAAGGGGTAATCACTGAGCCTGCTGTGGGTGCCGTCCACTGTCAGCACAAGGTACTCACCGCTACCTGCCCTGACCACGCCTGAATCGTCCAGGTGTGTGGAATCCACTTCAGCCGTTGTCTTGCCTATCACCCGGGCTATTTGCTCATGGGTATAGAAATCCCCTGCACCCCGGCTGCCCACGCCGAACTGTCCCATGGTAATGCCTGATGTGACAGGTTCAAGAATCTCACCCTCCGGTTCCAGGGTGGCAATGGCTTCCACCATGACAGCATGGGCCAGTTCCCTTGCATGGTGCTGGGTTACCTTGCCGCCCTTGATCTCAAGTATCCGCCGGGTCAGTCTCTCCTCTATCTGGCCTTCGTTCTCACCCGACAGCAATGCTCGCTTTGTATAACCTTCAATGTCCATTAACAAGTGGATGCATATACTGATTATTAAGGTTTCGTTAATAGGTCAGTATAAAATTACCACACAAAAGCAATATCTTCCATTTCGCTGGTGCCTGACAGGTCTTCCAGGATGGCTAGTACTTCCTCTGCCGTAAAGTTACCTGCTTTGAGGCTCATGCGGACAACATGTTCAACCTCTACCTGGCCTGTATGTCCAAGGAGTTTGACAATTCGCCGCACTGTATTCTTCTGCCACTCATATTCCCTTGTCTGGAAGGTTCTTATGGAACGCAGGAAATCTATCTTCCTGAACTCGGGCCAGTAGGGCGCACAGAAATATGCAGCACATTCATTGCCGTTGGCCTGCCAGGGCAGGAAATTGGACATCCTCTCGTCGCCACCGGTCCTTATGATCAGGTCAACATCAGGGACTGCCAGGCTGGTGGAGGGATACAGGTGGGATGAGATGATCTCCTCGTCAATATCAGACACATCAAGCTGGCCGCTTTCGACCTTTTGTGCGAGCACTCTTGCGGTATCCACGATCTCCTGGCGGCCTCCATAGGCCATGGCAATGTTTAAGTATATGTTATCGTAATTTCGGGTGATGGTCTCGGCCTGCCTTGCTGTTTCCTTTAACCAGGCAGGTATCAGGTCAATATTTCCCAGTATCCTGAGCCGCATCCTTCTCTCATGAGTACGCTCATCCTGCATTAGTTTCTCCAGCTTGAGACCTATAAGCTCGAAGATCTTTTGCTTTTCCTTATCTGGGCGGTTCTGGTTCTCTGTGGAGAAGGCATAGACTGTTATTTGCTTCACACCCAGTTCATAGCACCAGTCAAGGACGTTTTCGGTTGTGTTTGCACCCAGGTTATGCCCCTGCCAGACTGTCATGCCCAGCTTCTTGGCATACCTGCGGTTCCCGTCCATGATTATGGCTATATGTCCGGGAATCCTGAACTCCTTTATTTCCTGGGTGAGCAGGTATTCATACCCTGAATAAAGAATTGTATCAAGTGTTTTTTTTAATGTGGCAAGACCATTATCCATATCATCGGTTATATATAACCAGATATACAAATACTTATTTATTGACGATGATTTATTAAAATGATTATACTGTAGTTAAAATTGGGAGTGTTAAACTGGGGAGTGTTAAAATGTATGGTGCTGCCACTCCCGGACCCCGGTTGATGATGGCACAGCCTCTAACTATACAAAAACTATTCAAGCAATCGGTTCGTTTAAGTGAACAATGAAACACGAACTGGTAGTGGGTATATCAGGGGCATCCGGTGTCATATACGGCATACGGCTGCTTGAGGTGCTGAAAGAAAATACAGATATTACAGTCCACCTGGTAGTGTCTGAACCTGCAAAGCAGATCATCGGGATCGAGACCGATTATTCAATTACCGATGTAGAAGTCATGGCAGACCACTTATGGAATGAGCGGGAGTTCACCGCACCCGTTGCCAGCGGTTCGCATAAGACCGCCGGAATGGTGGTTGTGCCGTGCAGCATGAAGACCCTTGCAGGAATTGCAAACGGTTTCTCTGATACGCTTATAGGACGCTCGGCTGACATCTGCCTGAAGGAAGACCGCAGGCTTGTGCTGGTCCCCAGGGAGACACCGCTTAGCCTTATTGACCTGGAGAATATGGTGAAGGTCAGGCAAGCCGGGGCCGCGGTGCTGCCTGCATGTCCGGGGCTGTATCCAAAACCGCAGTCAGTGGATGAGATGATAAATTTTATTGTGGGCAGGGTACTTGACCTATTGGATATAGAGCACGGGTTGTACCGCAGGTGGAAATGAAACGGACAGGGGAGAAACTTATCAGTTGTCTTGGAATTTTGGAAAATATCAATCTGAAAGGAAATCAATTCCCTTATTGGGTACAATCTTAAATTTCATAGGTTCTTCCGGGATTTGGGTACTTCTCATTTTTACGATTTCCAGACATCGCTCGTGTTTATTTGTATATGGGTTTTCCTCTTTTGACATCCTGATTACACCATAAACAGAATAAGCTGCAATATATTCAGTTCTTTTATTCGAACTTTCATCCATAATATAAATAGTAGTGTAATTCTTTTTAGATAGCACATGATTCAGAGCATCAAATTGACTCCTGAATTCATCTAACAAAATAGTGGGTGTAAATACTCCGATATTGTCTATAACCACAACATCATTTGTCCCAAGAATAATATCTTTCAATTGTATAATGTTTGTCGACATTTTACTATTCTCAGTACCCCATTCCACTCTACCAATGGCCTCGTATACTCGCTCTTCATACACACGCTGAATTACCAAATTCCCGTTTTCATAAAATGGTCTTAAATTTAATCCAAGTGATTCGGCCTGTAACAATATATCTTCTGGCGTTTCTTCAGTAGCAATGAACATACAGTTTTTACCGCTTTTACAGGCCTGATATAATAAGTGCAGTCCCAATATGGTTTTTCCTGAACCAGTGTTGCCTGTTATTAAAATCCCTTTGCTTTCAGGATATCCTCCCTGCAGTTTGCTGTCTAATTTTTCTAAGCCGGTTGAAATTCGCTCCATGATAATTAATCTCCTCAACATAATATTTTATAACAACAGTTTCTATCTCCATTAGCTATGGTTTTTTCAATATTGACACTGATATCGTTATATAACCGGATGCCTACTCTTGTAAAAATGGCCTTTCCTAGCATGCAATACATAGGATTTATGTTAGTATCACTCCATGGACATTTTGTATTTAATAACATAAAACCTTTATCATCTATCTCATCAATAGAGAAATTTCCACCCAGTTTGTTCATTAAAGTGCAAAATGTCTGGGCCATTTCTAACATATTTTCCGGTGGTTTTAGAATATGTTTTGTCCAGAGATACAATTCCACCTGTTCGCTCATCTGATGAATAACTTCAGCCTTTTTATTGGAATCAATAATTTTAAAAAGGTAGGGAAGAAGGTTAGTTAGTATGATTCTGAAATCATTATGTGCCTCTATTATTGCTTTGCTTTCAACCAACTGGTCATGAAAATGTTTTGCCTTCAGCAAGGATCTTGTGCGGGTAATTAACTCTTGACTGTTTATCGGTTTTGTGAGGAAATCGTCAGCATCTACCTCTATAGCTTTAATCCTGTCCTCTACATCGGAAAGGGCCGTGATCATTACCACAGGTGTAAAACAGGTGGAATCTGCCTGTTTTATTCTTTTACATACTTCATATCCGTCAATTCCCGGCATCATGATATCCAGCAGCACAATATCCGGTTTCTCCGAATCTAATTTTTCAAGAGCTTCTTCCCCACTATAAGCCGGTATTATTTCGTAGTCTCTTTTAAGAACGGCTGTAATAAGTTTAACATTTGCGGGATGGTCATCAACCACCAGGACCTTATTTCTTTTTATATTTAGTTCAATAGAAGGGTCGCTTTTATCCAGTGATTTGTCCCCCTGATTGTTTGTAGTCCTTGACTTCCTGCTTAAGTTTTTCATACTTCTGGAAATTGTTTAAGGTAACTGCGAATTGCATCCCGAACTTTTCAAGCAGCAGCACCTCATTATCGCTCAAATCCCTGTAAGGGGATGCCATCAGGTCAACCATACCGATTAAACTGCCTTTCACCCTCAATTGTAAGGTGATTATGGATTCCTCCACATTAACCTGCTCAGACCCGGTCAGTCCCGGGATGTGTGCAGAAAGCGGTAAAATGGTCACTGGATTATCAGGGTCAAGGACCTTTTGCATAGCAGGGCTGTCCGGAGATTGCTGTTGTAACAGTTCTACAAACTTAGGCGGCAATCCCACAGACCATTTAATGTCGATCTTATTTTCTGTTATTAAATATACTACTCCGCCTTCCAATTCCATTATGTCAACAATTTGCTCAAGAGCGCATTTGACCAGTTCATCAGAACTTGCACAGTTGCTGAACAGGTTACCCAGTTCATAGAGTCTGGCAATCTCGCGGTTCTTCTTTTCAACCTCTTGCTGTATCCTGTTTCGTTCCGTGTCATCGCGAAACACCCCGATGTGGAAGGTGAGGTCATCATTTTCATTTATTACAGGAGATACAATCCCTTCAAGATGAACTATGTTGTCCTTTTGAGTGATCTGCTCGATTTCAAATGGTTCATGCGACGCATATACAATATCTGGTATGCACGGTGAATGATGTTCATCAGGGGATATTGTTCCGGGAGGAATATCACATTCTAAAATATCGTGCATCCTCTTATTGCAGTAGATGACATTCATACCAGGGTCAGTCACCATCACACCGTCCCCCATGTCACCAAGTACAGTATCAAGGAAGTTCTTTGTATCTTCAAGTTCGCTGATCTTTTCTTCAAGTTTCCTGAAGATACGGTCACTGTACAGTTTCAGGTATTCTTCCTCGGTCTCAATGAGTGGATTAACAGGGGCTATCACCCCGATCTCATATTCTTCGAGGGCGGTTTTAATTTCATAGAGCAGGTCTTTGGGCTCTGTCGGCTTGATCATGAACCGTGATGCACCCAGGGAAGCTGCAAGTTCTTTATCCATTTCACTCACATAATGGGCAGTGTAGAAAATAAATGGTATGTCATTTAAGTACTTATTTTTCTTAAGTTCACGCAACAGTGTGAAACCATCCATCTCAGGCATCATAATATCTGATATTATCATGCCTGGTTTTGATTTTTTTAAATATTTAAGTGCTTCAATACCATTTACAGCTTCAGCTACCTCATATCCATTGGATATAAGAATTGTTGAAAGCAATTTCCTGTCGTTTTTCCTGTCATCAACTACCAGTATTTTCATTGTTCCTCTGTTTTACAATTTTTACAATTTTTTCAATATATTCTATAATGGTCATCGGATCGATTGGTTTTTCAAAATACATGTTGCACCCCACACCACGTATCTTTTCCCTGCCACCTGGCATGGCATATGAAGTTATAGCAATGATCGTGATGTTCTGCATATCATACATCATGTGGATACGTTTTACAGCCTCTATTCCAGTGATATCCGGAAGCTGGAAATCCATCAATATTATATCGGGTCTTTCTTGTATTGCCTTTTCTACACCATCCTCTCCGGTAAAAGCTTTAATGGGTTCGTACCCATTTTTTCTAATATTAAATTGATTAGTTTCGTATTAGTTCCATTATCTTTAAATTTATATTTGTCATACTGGTTATAGTTTTTGTATAGATGGCAATCTCACCCCCCAATTTTTAGATGTTATATTCAAAACATTTTTATATTAGCATTACCAATTTAATGATGAGGAAAATGGTGGTGGTACAATTAAAGAAATTGAGGATAGTGGCGAAGGAGAAAAAAAGTTATGTTGTTGGGATACATGGATTGAGGAAATTATCGATAATAGTAAACCAACAAACGAATTGATTTAAATCTATAACTTCATTTAATCTTAATCGTTATACCCCCGCAGCTCTGCTGCGGTTGGGACAAGCTATGGTCAGTGCAAACACCATCAGTAGCCTGAACTATGAGATACCCCACATCTCTGCTGTGGGGAGCTTCATTTAGTGAAAAAATTGATTTGTCAAAGGTGGGTTGCCAGCATCCTCAACCACTCAGGCCTGTCCACACATTTAAAACTTACAACAATTGATGCAGGAAAATCCTCCCTTCTGTCAGATCAACTTGAGTACAGTTAGTACTGGTTAATTGGCGAAGGTATTGATAGAAAAGATTAAAACGAATAGTTCTATTAAGATTCAAATTTATTACTATCCGGATGTGATAACGCCCAAATGAAGAAAAACAAGAATCTCGATGACGGTGCAGGATGGAAGAACGACAGATCAAAAGAACTATATGGCATTGATAACTGGGGCAGCGGGTACTTTGACATAAACCGTAAAGGCAACCTGTTAGTGAAACCAGGTAAAGGCAAACATGAAGTAGAGATCCTGCAGGTGATAGAATACCTGAAAAAGAACAGGATAAAGCCGCCTGTACTGCTTCGTTTTCCCCAGATACTCGAAAGCAGGATAAGTGAATTATATGATTCATTCGGCCGTTCCATAGACGAGTTCCAGTACCAGGGCACCTATAAAGGCGTATTTCCCCTAAAGGTCAACCAGCGCAAGGACGTAGTAGAAGAGATCGTCAGGGTTGGCAGGAAGTACAACTACGGGCTGGAGGCAGGCAGTAAACCTGAACTTATCGAAAGCCTGTTCTTCAAACTGAGCCCTGAATCACTGCTGGTATGCAATGGGTACAAGGATAAGCACTATATCAAAACGGCGCTGCAGGCCACCCATTTCAGGAAGAACATCATACTGGTAATAGACCAGTTGAACGAGATCCACGATATTATTAAACAATCCAAAAAACTGGACGTCAATCCATGTCTGGGCATCCGGATACGGTTGTATTCAAGAGGGAGCGGAAAATGGGTGGAGTCGGGTGGTGAAGCTGCCAAGTTCGGGCTGACCACCGGCGAACTGCTGGGTGCCATTGATGAGTTGAAGGCAAGCGGCATGATTAAAAACCTTAAGATGCTGCATTTCCACATCGGCTCCCAGATCACAGAGATACGGCGGATACAAAATGCGGTAAAGGAAGCATCCAGGATATATGCCGAGGTAAAGAAGCTGGCCCCTGGACTTGAATACTTCAATATTGGCGGCGGGCTGGGTATCGATTATGACGGCAGCAGGACATCATCTGATGCCAGTGCCAATTACGCCATGCAGGAATATACCAACGATGTGGTGTTCACATTAAAGGAGATATGCGACCAGGAAGGTATCGAACACCCGACCATTGTATCTGAAAGTGGAAGGGCTGTGGCCGTATTTCATTCCATGCTTATAACCAATCTCGTATATGAGAAATCCATCATACATAATGGTGTTTTTGAGGTCACTGAGGACGACCCCAATATCATCCGGAAATTCCACGACTGTTTTATGGAGATAACGGTGAAGAACTACCGTGAATATTACCATGACAGCCTGGAGTATAAGGAAGAACTTATCAACATGTTCAACCTGGGTCAGCTGGACCTGGCTGAAAAGGCCAAAGGTGAAGCACTGTTTTTCAGGATATGCCAGAAAATATACCGTTTTATCAGTCAGGCCGGGGACGAGTCCGAAGACTTTGATTATGTGCGTAAATTAATGTCAAAGCGGTATATCGGCAATTTTTCACTGTTCCAGTCCATGCCTGATTTCTGGGCCATTGGCCAGTTATTCCCGATCGTGCCGATCCAGAAATTGAACCGTCGGCCTGAATGTATGGGTACTATACTGGATATGACCTGTGATTCTGATGGTGAGATCGATAGGTTCACCGATGTAAGGGACGTGAAGGATATGCTGGAGTTACATTCACTTGACAGGCACCCGTATTATGTGGCAGTGCTACTCCTTGGTGCATATCAGGACGCTATAGGTGACCTGCATAACCTGTTCGGGGCTGTGCATGAAGCACATGTGGTGGTGAAGGATGAGGATGAATGGGTTATCAAGAAGATTATCAAGGGGGACAATGTAAGTTCTGTGCTGAAAATGCAAAACTTCAACAGGACAAGCCTGGTGAAAAGTGTCGAGTCGTCTATTGAAAAGGCGGTGGACGATAAGGAGTTGAGTCCCCAGTCTGCTAAAAGCATCCTGAACAATATTAAAAAGAAGATCAACGATTATACGTATCTTGATTTTTAGTAGCTGCCTTTTGATATATACAGTCTGTCCAGTAATTCAAAATCCAAAGAAAAATGAGACGGATTGGAGCTTTAAATCGAAAAATAAGCAAGAGATTTGCTACTGATAGCAATTGTTGGACAGCCTCTATGCATCCTACCGCTTCTGCTGTTTAATAAGTTCCCGTGAAGATTTTTCAGCTTATTGCATTACCAGACACAACACTGATCGTCTCAAACTTTTCTACATCGAACAGCCCCATGTCGGTCAGCCGCAGCTTCGGAATCACAGGCAGTGCAATGAAGGAGTGTGTAATAAATGGCGCAGGCAGACTACACCCCATTTCCTTTATTGTTCTATGCAGTCCTTCCAGCTTCAGGGCCACCTCTTCCACCGGGTCCGGACTCAACAACCCGGCAAAGGGCAGCGACAGGCTGTCCAGCACCTCTTCATCCTGCACCAGCACAATGCCACCCTTCATCTCCTTAATGGCATTGGCTGCCAGTGCCATGTCGGCATGGTCGGTCCCGGTCACAACCACATTATGGCTGTCATGCCCGATGCTCTGCGCAAAAGCACCCGACTTCAGGCCAAACCCCCTAACAAACCCCAGTCCGATGTTACCATTCTTACCATGGCGCTCGATAACGGCTGTACTGAGGATATCCCTGTCCACATCAGGCAGCAGCACACCTGACTCGTCAGTAACAAGTTCAGCATTGTCCTTTTCAGTAAATATTTGGTCAGGAAAAACCTTGATGACATTTACTGATACGCTGCTACCCGGTGCATAAATTATCTGCAGGTCTTGTGGCTTTATCTCCCTGTACCTGATCGTATCAAACACATAATCCGGGTAATTGAAAACAGGCGTCTGTGCCTCAATTGGAGCAATAGGGGCACCGCTGGCAATCACTGAATGTATACTGAATCCTTCCAGGTCGTCAAGGATGACAAGGTCAGCCCGTCGGCCTATGCTAATGGAACCCACCAGGTGGTCGATACGGTAATGCCGGGCTGTGTTTATGGTACTCATGGATATTGCATCCAGGGGGTCCAGGCCGAGGGCAATGGCTTTTCTAACAATGGAATCCATGTAACCTGCCAGCAAGTCCTCAGGGTGCTTGTCATCGGTAACAAAGAACACGTTCTCCAGGGATACGCCTTCCTCCAGCAAACGTGGCAGGAAATTCTCAAGAGACTTTGCTGCCGAACCTTCCCTTAGCATTAGCTTCATTCCCATGCGCAGTTTCTCCAGCGCCTCTTCGTAGGTGAGGGATTCGTGGTCACTGGAAATACCGGCAGCCATATAACCCCACAGGTCAAGCCCCCTTAAGCCTGGCGCATGCCCGTCTATTACCAGCCTGCGCTCCAGGGCCGCTTCTATCATAGCCAGTTTGCCGGCATCGCCGCTTAATACGGCAGGGAAATCCATTACCTCACCCAGTCCCACTACCATCTCATTATCGATCAGTGCCCGCACATCGGCGGCGTCAAGGGAGGCTCCCGACGTCTCAAAAGGCGTGGCAGGTACGCATGAGGATACGGCAACAAAGATGTTCAACGGCAGGCTCTTTGCCTCTTCCATTACCAGTTCGATGCCCTGCCTGCCCAGTACATTTGCTATCTCGTGCGGGTCGATAACAATGCCTGTAGTGCCGTGCTCCAGTGCTTTTCGTGCGAACCTGGACAGGGTGACCATGCTGGATTCGAAATGTACATGCCCGTCCAGCAGACCAGGGGATACGTACCTGTGGTTTACGTCGATGATCCTGGTACTTGCATCTCTCAGGCCTGATACGTCGCCGATACCGACGATGTAACCTGATTGGATGGCGATGTCAGCGTTTAGGATTTCTTTGGTGTTGACATTGATCATTCTGCAGTGTTCGAGGACGGTGTCGGCTTTGATGTCTCCCTTCCCTGTGAAGAATCTTTCTGTGAGTTGCATGGACGAGGTATTGGAGTTTATGAAGTAAGAATTTACCTATATTTTATGGGATAAGTTCAACTAACAGGGAAATATTTATATATTTATTTCCCTCTTAATTGATCATGAACCATTTAGAGATACAGGAATATTTGCTGGACTTCCAGAAAAGAGCACTACCTGAATTGGTAGATAGAGAACTGGAAGTAAACAAAAGCAATAACAGAATGGCTGAAGCCAATAAGGCATTCTCCCATTTCAGGTTTAAATAAAAAAAACAGCGATAGTACAATAAACATGTCAGAAAGGTT